>NZ_JBPQTX010000008.1:0-51742 GCF_051386555.1 Streptomyces sp. URMC 126 | reverse complement strand
GTCCATGAGGGGGTGGGCAGCCGGCCCGAGGGCGAACAGCACGTCGGGGTGGGGGCCCGACTGTTTCTCCTGGGCGGTGTGGCAACAGGCGGGTGAGGGCGGCGGCCTCGCCGGGGGCGAGGGAGGCGACGGTGTGGCCGCAGCCCAGCAGATTCGGCCGCTGCTTGGGGTCGAGCAGGTCGGGGTGGTGCGGCGTACCGCGTTGACCTGCCCGGATGGCGTGGCCGTGTACTGCGGCGAGGAGGCCCTCGCCTTCGGCGAACCGAGCGTGCGGGCACCCCTCCGCCGACCGCGGCCGGCGGAGGGAACGGTGGAGCTGCTCTTCGGGAACGCCCCGCGGTGCGCCATGGCGTTTCCCGCCGCGGCGTCGCGTGCAGGGCTCCGGCCCGCTCCCCTCGGTCCCGACACCGGCGCCCCCCGTTCCGCCGCCTTGTGAGGAGCTGGGAACGCTGACGGCCATCGGCGACGCGGCGCGCCCCACTGACCGCCCACGGCCGAGAGGATCCGGTCTCGGTGGCGGAGCGCTCCTCGCCCCCCTGCCGACGGTCCCGGCCTACCGGCGGTGGCCCCCGGCGCGCCGTTGCTGTACCAGAACACGTCCGGTTCCCGAGGCCCGAAGGCTCAGAATACTCCCGTGCCGCCTGCCAGCGGTCTCCTTTCCCACCCGCGCAGTGACACCCGGCATCCACGGGAATCCTCAACGGTGCTGCCAAACGAGCGTGTAGCGCCAAAACAGCCGACGACGCAGTCGTACACCGGGCAGAACCGAACGGGCCTCGCGGACGATGTCGGGGAAGCTCACTTCCGCCGGCCGGGTCGAGGCCGTCATCGAAACGGGACAAGGCGCCGTACGGCCCCTGTTCTTGAGCCATCCCACGACGGCGTTGAGCGGGACGGCCGCGGCTCCCAGCAGGTGATCGCCTGGGGTCGTCGGACGCGACAGACCAAGAACCACAAGAGGTCCTCCGGGCGCCAGGTGCCGGCGAAAGACGGTCAGAGCAGCGGACAACGGCAAATGGTGGATCGCGGTGACGCACGTGATGACGTCGTAGGAGACTGCCGGGATTTCGGTCAACGCGTCCGCGGTCGTGAAGGTGACGGCAGACGCCGGGGAGGTCAGTTCCCGTGCCCGGGCGACGATCTCCGGATCGCAGTCGATACCGTGCACCGTGCTCGCGCGTCCGGCCAAGAGCCTGGCCAGGTCCCCGGCTGCCGCAGCCGACGTCCAGGGCATGGCCGAAGCGCCGAGGAAGCCGACGCACAATCCAGGAGTGATAGTGGGCGTTGTGATCCCAGGGGTGAGCGGCATTGAACCGCTCAAGAGCCTCCAGGAAACGGTGCGGCCGTGTCGTCATGGCGTCACTCCGTCAAAAACTTCGGCGCGCCCATATTTCAACAGCCACACCGAAAACACCTCAAACGCCCGGGAATGAAGAGCCGGCCCGGCGGAAGAGCCGGACAACAACAGGGTGACCGGTTGAGGCAACGACACCGTCCTGTCCGGGGCCAGTCCCCACAGAACAAGACACGTCCGCGCCGGTCAAGTGGAGTTCGGGGGCACGGATGGATGCTAGCGCTGCGGCTCGGACAGACCGACCACACAACCGCGCACCCCTGCCAGCCGAAGATCGCCTCGGACCGGTCGGTTCTCCTTCCGCCGGTCGAGAGCGCATGGATCACGACCGAGTCAACCGAGAGGCAGGAGCCGAGACTCACTCCCCGGGAACGGGCACACCCGAAACAAGCTGGAACACCCCAAAGGTACGGCCCACCGGCCTTCGCTGAGCACCCCAAGCCACACCCCGCCCCCGGCAGCAGATACTTTTGGCATCCGCCGCCATCCCCCCTGTGCGAGGAGGAAACGCCTATGGCCGAGCTGATCCAGCGCGAAAGCGGCGAGCTTTTCATCGAATACAACGTCTTCACCGTGCTCGATCCCGACGTCATGGACGACTTCTCAGCCGACTTCAAGGAGACTGGTCTGCTCACCGTGGTCGAGGGCGGTGCCGCCGTTCTCTGCGGTACGCACACCGGCACCATCGAGGCCACGGCCGAAAGCTGGGACGGAGCACCGCCCCTGGACACAGCCCCCTGGCAGGACGTGGCGGAAGCGACCCTCCGGTGGCCGGGCCAGCGCATGGAGGTGTGGGGCGCCGGATACACCTACGACGAGGAACTGCCCCTCGCCATTCCCGGCCCCGGAACCTACCGGCTACGCGTATCCGGCCGGCACCGCGACGACGGCGAAAATCGCCACCGCGAGGGCACACCCACCGAGCATTACCTCCTCCAGCTTTGGACCGCGCCGCCCGCTCCCACCATCATGCACAAAGCCACCAGCGCCCTCGGCACCCGCTGGCGCTCCAGCCCTCCCACCAGCAACTGATCCCGTACCTTCCGGCGAGCGACTTATGCCAAAGTTCCCTGAAGCTCCCTGCCACCCAGCGCCATGGCCAAGAAAGCGAGCACGCGTCGGAGCACACGGGAAGCGAACGACCGACAGGTGGGGAAGACATTGGTCTGCGGCCTGCTGATCTTCAGCTCTGCCGCAGCCGGTGTCACCGACCACCCCCAATAGGCACGACCCTTCGCCTCCGGTCGCGTAGAGCGCATCCCCTGCGCCATGTCTTCTCCGGTTCCGTCTTCTCCCCGCGCATCAAGCGTCGCCGCCGCCCGGAAATACCCCGCGTCCTCGCAGCCCTCAGCCGCCCTCCGAGCCCCCTCGCGTACACCGGCCGCCGCGCGGCGGGGGAGGATGGGGGTCATGAACGAGATCCACACCCCCCGTCTCCTGCTGCGCCGCTGGGATGACGACGACCTTGCTCCCCTGGCGGACATCCACGCCGACCCGCACGTCATGCGCTGGATCGACGACGGCTCCGTCCTCGACGAGGACGGTACGGCGGAGACCGTCGAGCGGTGGGAAGAGGAGTGGGACGAGGAAGGCTTCGGCGTCTTCGCCGTGGAACTGCTGGGGTCGGGCGAGCTGGCCGGGGCCGTCGGTCTGTCCGTTCCGGAGTTCCTGCCGCAGGTGCTGCCCGCGGTGCAGATCACATGGCGGCTCGGCCGGCCGTTCTGGGGGCAGGGCTATGCCTCCGAAGCCGCACAGGCCACCTTGGAGTTCGCTCTCCAGGACCGCGGCCTCGACCGGGTCGTCGGCATCGTGCGCCCAGGCGATGAGAGCTCGAAGAACGTGCTGCGCAAGCTCGGCATGGTGCCGGAACGCGAAACGACCCACCCGGTCCACGGCTTTCCCCTGCATGTCCATTCCATCGATCTCACCGAGTACCAGGCCTGAGCACACGACGCACCGCAGGGCCCCACACCGCCCCGGCCGGACCCCGGCCCTCGTCGGCGCGCCGCGCCGTTTCGGGACGGCGTCGGTCCTGGGCCGAGCCGAAATCCGGTCGCCTCAGGGACCGCCGGACGGACATAATCCGGATGTTGTGAGGAGACCGGACGTTCCGGGACGGAAAGGCGGCGGCAGGTGGCGGACGTATTCGTGTGCGGGCGATGCGACAACACGCTGACCACGCCCGTGACACGGGTCGTTCTCCCCGACCACGCCCGCTTCTCCTACGGACACGAACTGCTTCCCGTCCTGATGCGGTTGGGGACGTACGCCGTCGATCCCGAGCCGTGGAGTCCGCCATGGCGCCCCTGGGACGAGGTCGGCCCGGAGGAAGCCGCCGCTCAAGGGGTCTACGCCCCCGTCCACGCGCTGCCGTCCGGACCCGCCGGGATGATCGCCCTCGCGCCGAGCGACAGCCGGGGCACCGTCCTGATCCCCGAGCGGACCGAGGGGTGCTGCTGCGGGCTGACAGGGGTCGGCGGCCCGAACCTGGCCTGCGCGCGCTGCGGCCGGGAGGTCGGGACGCTCGAGGATGACTGCTCGGTGGGCAGGCGGTGTGGCTGCTGCCGGACGCGGTACGTCCGCGCCCGAGGCCGGACGGCTCCCTCCGCCCGGCGGCCGACTGGCAGGCCCTGGCAGAGGAACAGCCCGGCCCCCCACCGCTCCACCCCGCCGGATGGTGGGATCCGCATTGGGAGATCGCGGCCGGCGCCGTACTGGCCCACCTGCTGGTGGCCTCCCAAGGAAGCCCCGTGATCTTCCCCGACGGCCTCCTCACCGAGATGTTCGACCGCGCGCTCACCGCTCTCCTCGCACCGGACAAGGCGCGCTCTCCGGCCAAGCGAGCGGTTCCGGCCGGTCCCGGTCTGCCGGCCTTCGGCGCCGACATCGCGCTGGTGCCGCGGCATCCGGTGACGGACGAGGCATGGCGGCCGCCCGGCCACGACGGGGCACGTCCGCTGACCGTGTCGCTGCTCTCCTGGATGTGGACACACCTGACCCGCCCGCGCAGCGACCGGTTGCCCGTACCGGCGACCGGCGGCCTCCCCCGGGAAGCCCTGCTCGACTTCCCGCCACCGCCGCGCCCGTGGCGGCTCTTCGGTCCGGAGACCGATGCCTTCCTCCATACCCTGGCCCGTCTGCCGGCCGTCAAGGAGCCCTGGCTCCGTGCGATATACGACCGGGTGCGCGGGCGCCGGTACGGCGGCCTGTTCACGACGGCCGCCGGGTGAAGGCAACGTGACCGCCCGTCCCGTCGGGTGAGTCGTGCGGAGCCGGTCCTCGTCCGACGCCGGTGTCCCTGCCGGGTTCGTCGCCGAATGCCCTCTCCCCCATTGCAGGGCCTACGACGAGTGCGCCAGGGACACCGGGTCGCGCCGTCTACCCGGTACCACGGGGGAATGGACGACGAGACGGACCCCGGCGCCTCGCTCCGCCTCCCCCGACCGCCGATCCGGTTGACAGTCGACGTGGTGGGGACAGAGGGCTATCGGTCGCCGTGCTGGTACGCGCGTGCCAGGAGGCCGGCGAAGGCTGCGGCTCGTTCCACGGTGTAGCGGCCTCCTTGGAGTTGTTGCAGCAGCGCACGGCCCACCTGTTCCGGAGCGAAACCGCCTCTCGCCAGTTCTTGGATCGTCTCCTCCAGGGACGGCGGCGGCGGGGCCTGTTTGGGGGTGCGCTCCGGTGCGGTCGTGGGGCGGGCCGGGGCTCGGACGGCCGGCGGAGGGGACGGCAGCGGTATCTCGAAGGGCGGCTGCCGGTCGCTGGCGGCGCCCCCGGCGGGGCCGTTCCGTGGGGGCCTCGCGTCGCTCGGGAGGAGTTTTTCGTCCAGCGGCCGGAGGTCCGGTCTGGCGCGGACCAGAACGTTCTGGCCGAACGGCAGGGTGCCCCAGACATAGGTGGCCTGGTGGCTCGCGGCCTGGGTGCCCGTGGGGGTGAGGGGTCCGAGGCCGGCCAGCGCCGGTCCCATGGGCGTGCGGCCCACGAGGTCGAGGGTGGCTTTGGGGGGGCTCCAGCGGAGCAGGTCCGGATAGGCGAAGGTGCCGGCTTCCCGTCCTTGCGAGATGTCCCACATGCGGCGTGCCTCGGAGTCGATGATCTGGGCGTCCTGCACGGCGCCGGGCGGGGGGGCCGCCGTGACGGCGCCCAGGAGCGCGCCGGCCATGGTGGCGATGGTGTCGGTGTCCGAGCCGAGCGTGTTGGCGGCGAGGAGAAGGCCGGCTTCGGGCGCGTCGGCGTAGGCATGGGCGAGGACGGCGGCGAGCAGGGTGGTGACCGTGCCCGATCCGCGTGTCGCGTCCCGGAAGCCGCCCCAGCGTTCCACCAGGGTGGCGTAGGACTCCGCGGTCAGGGGCGTCGTGGTGTCGAGGACTTCGAGTGCGGTACGGCACTCGTCAGCGACCGTGTTCGCGGCCGACGGGAAGTCGGTGCCCGCAGCGGCGCTCCAGCCGGGCAGCCACAGGTACGCGAGTTCGTCATCCTCCGCGATGACGTCCGGCACCTGTTCCAGCCAGTCGATGGCGGCGCGCCACCGTTCGGGCCCGGGGAGCTCACCGGTGTGCAGGGCGTCGGCCAGCAGGAGGGCGTGCAGGACGGCGCCGAGGATGCCTCGGGGGTGGCCGTGGGTGCTGACGGCGTTGCGTACGACGTCGCGGGTGAGGCGGGCCCGGTCGGTGAGGTCCCGTGCGGACCAGACGTGCGGCTGGATGCGCATCGCGGCCCCGTTGCCGCCGATGTCGACGTAGCGGGCGGCCTTGGTGGCGAAGACGTTCTGCGACCACTTGGCGTCGACTCTCATCAGGCCGGCGGCCGCGGCCTTCGTCCCGCGGCCGCCTCCCAGGGCGTAGGCCTGCCAGGCGACGACCTCGATCTTCGCGAAGGCCTCGGCGTCGAACTCGCCGTCGCCGCGGATGGCGCGGGAAGTGGCCAGGCGCAGCTGGGTGTCGTCGGAGTACGCGCCCGCGGGGAGTGGCATGTCCTGTCCGTAGCGCCCTCCGACGCGCCGTCTCCAGGGCACGGTGGCGACGACGTCGTCCCGTCCGATACGGCGGCGCACGCCGGAGGCGTCGGTCAGCTCGGTGATGAAACCGAGTGCGTCTCCGTAGGCGGCCCACTGGGCCGAGGCGCGAACGGCCTCCCACTGCATGGCGTTCACCGTAGTCCTTACCTGCCGAACGTGACCGGGTCGACGATGATGTCCACCTCATCATGTCCGCTGGCACTGACAATGGCCTCGGCCTTCGCCGCGTCCTCGTGCGTGAGGGTGTAGACGCGTCGTAGGTACCGGGTGGGGACGGTGCGCGGGTACAGCACTTCGGCCTGGGGGTTGGTCGGCAGGTGAGGCGCCCGGTCGCGGCGGCGCCGCATCGTCTTGCCGAACCCTTGGGGGACGTGTTCGGCGAAGAGGGCCTCGGCGCCGGCCCGCCCCGCGGCGGGGGTGATGCCGGAATAGCCCATGTTGCCGGGAGCGAACAGGACGCCGGGATGCGTCATGATCACCGGGTCGAAGCTGAGGACGGCCCAGAACAGGTCTTCGTGCGCCCACCAGTCCTCGCTGCTGATGCGGAGGAAGCGGTGGTTGGGTTCGCTGACGCTGAGGTTGACGTAGGTCAGGTAACGTCGGTCTTCCCTGCGGTACTTCGTGTTCTGGTGGTAGATGCTCTCCAGGTACTCGTCTCGCGCCAGGAGGGCCCGCGCCTTGCACTCCCGCTGTACGAGGATGCCGAGCAGGCCTCGATTGGTGGTGAAGTGCACCACCTCGGTGATCTCGCGTTCCTCGACGAGCACGCCGACTCCCCCGGCGTCTCTCTCGCCGTCCGCTACGGACGGGCCGGGTTCCGTGGTGGTCATGCGGTCTTCACCTCGTAGGTCTCCGGGTCCATACAGGCGATGAGGTCGCTGGCCTCGGAGGGCTTGTAGGTGATGGTCAGCGTCTTGCGGGCGCGGCCGGCGGACATGGCCAGCAGGCGCAGGTGGGCGTCGCGTTCGCTGTCGCCGGGTTCGGTGGCGTGCGGCATGACCTCGCTGTTGAGGCCGACGACGATCACGTGGTCGAACTCCAGCCCCTTGGCGGAGTGCATCGTCGACAGCGCGACGTTGACCGGTCCGGTCGGCCACTCCGCGTTCCGGGTGAGTTCCACGTAGGCCAGTCCGGCGGCGTTCAGGCGGTTCTTGACCTCGCCGAACCAGCCCTTGGGGTGCAGGATGGCGACGGACTCGTCGTTGTCCGGCCCGAGATCGCCGAGAAACCGCACCACATGGTCCAGTTGCCGGGTGAAGGCGCCCTCGACCAGCAAGGGCTTGTCGCCGTCCTCCGTGCAGGAGGTGAGGTCGGGAATGGCGGCGTCGTCCGTCGTCTCCACGTCCTTGAGCAGCGGTGCGGCGAAGGCGGCTATCTGGCGGGTGTTGCGGAAGTTCTTCGGCAGCAGCTTGCTGTTGTGCGGGCCCACGTGCAGGCCGACCTCGCTCCAGGTGAAGCGCTGCGGGTAGATGCGCTGGGCGGCGTCGAGGACGAAGGTCAGCGTGTGCTCGTCGGCGAGGTGGGTCAGGACGGCCCGGACCTGGTTGGCGGAGAAGTCCTGGGCCTCGTCGACCACCACCACGTGGTAGGGGTGGCCCGTACGCCGGGCCGCCATCGCGTTCGCCAGGTCGGACCAGTCCCACGTCTGCCGCTCCCTCTTCCACTCCTGGAACGGTTGGATCACCTCCTCCAGCAGCCGGCGGCGCAGGGGTGCCCGCATTCGCGGAACGCGGCCGCGGCCCTGGCGCTCGCACTGGATGTACTCGGGGAGGCGGTCGGGGGTGAAGCGGCCCAGGACGTAGTCCACTTCCGCGCGCACGAAGTCGGCGGACAGCGGCAGGGCGGCGGCAAGAGCGTCCAGCTTCTCGCGGCGCTCCCGGTCCTGCAGGATTCGCGCGCCAGCGACCCGGTCGGTGGCCCACTTCGCGAAAGTGGAGATCGTCAGCTCGATGTCCTGGCCCTTGAGCTGCTCCCGGGTCAGTTCCTCGATGTAGCCGCGCAGGGTGCGGTTGTAGGTGAGGACCAAGACGCGGACGGGGCCGTCGATGAAGCCGTCACGGCGGCGCCGTTGCCAGAAGCCGGTGGTGAACTTGAGCCGGTACAGGGCCGTGGTGGTCTTGCCGCTGCCCGCGGCGCCCCGGACGACGAACACCCCCGGCTTGTAGTTGTTGATCACTGTGAGCTGTTCGCTCGTCGGTTGTGTCGGCCTGAGCACCTTCATCCGCGCGATCCCTCCCCGTGGCTGCTCCCCCAACCTGATGTCATGTTAGGAAGCGGCCGTCTCGGACGGACCGGAAATCGCACAAGTCGTTCGATGTACGGTCTTCGGCCGGCGGCCGGGGTTTCGCCCTGCTCGGGGGCGGTGCCGCCGTCGCGTGTTCATCGCCGGGCGCGGGCGCCATTGTCGGACTGTGCCCGGGCCCCGATGTCCGGGGCGCGGGCCCTCGGCCGCGCGAACGACGAGAGGCGGCTGCGGATGCCGGAGCCCGGAAAGGCCGAGAACGTCGCCGCGCAACGCGGCAGATTGGCCGAGGAGTTGCGCGCCTACGGAGCGAGTTTCACCGAGCTCGGGCGGCGCTTCGCCACGCTGCTGGGCGTGCACTCCACCGACGCGTTCGCCCTGCTGGAGATCGCCTCGGCGGAGCGGGCGGGGGCCCCGCTCTCCCCCGCCCTGCTCAGCAGGCGGATCTCCCTCTCCTCCGGAGCGATGACCGCGCTGCTCAACCGGCTGGAGCGGGCCGGCTACATCACGCGCACCCGCGAGCACACGGACCGGCGGATCGTGACCCTGCGCAGCAACGGGCGGGCCGAGGAGCTGGCCGACGAGTTCTTCGGGCCGTTCAACGAGCGGCAGGACGCGGTCCTGTCCGCGTACTCCCCGGAGACACTGCGGGAGTTCGAGACGCTCTTGAGCCGACTGCGCAGTGCGCTGGATGACGACGACGCGGGAGCGGACGCCCCGGCGGACGGTGGCCCGTGACGATGTGGGGCGGGGACGTGCGGGTTCCGTGGGGCGCTGCTGTTCCGCGGGGGGCCGCCGTTTCGGGGGGTACGGCCCCTCCGCGGGACGCGGGCGGTTGTGTCGCCTCCCGCGTCAGTGAAGTGCGGGCGCAGGGCCGCCTCGTTTTTTAGCGCCGGCCGCTTCGGTCCCGGCGTTCCTCGCATCCCCGGTGGCGGCGTTCCGGGCCCGGGCCTCGGCCGCCTCCTCCAGCAGCGGCCAGCCGTCCGTCTCCACCGCCTCCGGCCCGCCCGGCTCCCACCCTCGGGCCGACGCGGCGTCGAGCAGGGCGCGCACGGCGCCCGGTTCGTGCAGGTTCAGGGAGGGCCCCCGGACGTACCCCACGTCCCCGGAGCCCAGCGGGAAACCGCCGGGGACGTACCGGTCCGGCCCCTCGGCGAACACGATGCGCAACGCGCCGCCGGTGCCGGCCGGCTGCGGGAACAGCGCGAGGATCTGGCAGCAGCCCGCCGGTCGGCCGTCCTTCCGTTCGTGGTGGCTGTGGCGCAGTGTCCACAAGTACGTCCGTCCGCCGGCGACCAGGCGGCGCGGCTTCTTCCGGTGGCGGGCCATGCCATCGACCTTACGCCCGACCGAGCGGCGACGGTCCCGTCACCCCGGGAAGTGGCATCCACCCGCACAGCCTCTGCCGTACGGCGGGGGCATCTCGCCTTGCTATCGCTTCGGGATGGGTCGGTCTACGTCCGTCCGCTGTCCGAGGCCCCTTCATGACGAGTACTTGCGGCTCGGGCCACGACCGTGGCGACCGGCCGGAGTGCCTGCCCAGCCGTCCGTCTCCCGTGGGAGATACCGCTCTGACCTGGTCCTGTAAAGCGAGCATCAATCATATTGACGGATTTCCATGAAATTACCTGTCATGACTGTTACGTGGGTTGGCGTTTGCCGGGCGGGGCATCTCTGCCAGCGTGTGCACCCCTCACACCGACCGAATACCGACCACATCGAATACCGGAGGAAAAATGCGATACGGAAACGCCCTGCGCGACGAGATCACACTGCCCGGCACCACGCCCCTCATCGGCATTTACGACATGCACTCGGCTTCCATCGCCGCCCGGCACTACAACGGATTCTTCGTGTCCGGCTTCGGATTCGCCGCCTCTCACTACGGGCTTCCCGATATCGGCTTTGTGGCCTGGCCGGATATGGTCGGCTTCGTGGAACGGCTGCGCCCGGCCTTCCCCGAGCACCATCTGCTGGTCGACATCGACGACGGCTACGTCGACCACGAGGTGGCGTGTCACGTGGTGCGCCGACTGGAACGGGCGGGCGCCTCCGGAGTCGTCCTGGAAGACCAGAAGCGTCCGCGCCGCTGTGGGCATGCGGAGGGGAAGGCGGTTCTGCCGTTGGACGAATACCTGGCCAAACTCGAACTCGTGCTGGCCGCCCGTGACGACCTTGTCGTCGTCGCCCGCACGGACGCCACCGAGGAACGGGAAATCCTGCGCCGCGCGGAAGCCTTGGCGAAAACTTCGGCGGACGTCGTCCTCGTCGACGGCATCCGCAGTACCGAACTCGTCCGTGAGGTAAGAGACGTTCTCGGAAACAAGCCGCTGCTGTTCAATCAGATCGCCGGCGGAAAATCCCCGCGTCTTTCCCTCTCCGAACTCGACGAGCTGGGTGTGAACGTGGCTGTCTACAGCACTCCGTGCCTGTTCGCGGCCCATGACGCGATCGACCGGGCACTGGTCGAGCTGAAGAAGGAGGACGGCCGGCTGCCGAACACCACGGAGGAGGGCGGCATCGGGGTCGAGGCCGCGACCCGGCTGCTGGAACGGAACCTTGGCGGACACCGGCCGGTCCGGTCCGAGGTCCCCGCGTGATGCGCCGCGTAATTCCCCGCGCGGTCGGTGGTACCGCTTCGGGCACCGCAGGAGCTGTCGGAGCTGTCGGAGCTGTCGGAGCTGTCGGAGCTGTCGGAGCTGTCGACCAGTGTTCGGCCGGGCAGCGCGCCGCCGGCCGTTCAGCTCAACGCCAGCGTCGCGCGCAGCCGGCGTTCGGTCTCGTCGGTCCAGGGGCCGTCGGGGCCACTGATCAAGTAGCTCCATCCGCCGCCTACGGCGGGGTCGTTGACGATGACCACGCCTTGGCCCCGGCCTTGGTCGTAGGCGAGCCCCGCGCGCCGCAGCGCGGCGACCCCCTCCTCCAGGCCCGGAGGAGACGCCGAGGTGGGAGGCCGGGTGTCGGTGATCCACACGGAAGGCGGCGCGTCGGACGCGTAAGGATGCGAGGCGGCCAGCCGGCGCACGAGGGCGTGCAGCGTCGTCGTCCCGGTGCGGCGCACATTGCTCTCGACCGCGTACACCCGCCCGTCGGGAGTGGTCAGCGCGTCGATCGAGAACGGCCCCAGGTAGCCGTGTCCGGCCAGGTACTCCCCCAAGGACAGGGCCATACCGGCCAACTCCGCCCGGACGGACGGCCGGCAGCGCGCCGGCGAGCGGTAGCCTCGGAAGGACGAGCCGCTGACGCGCATCTCACCGTCGTAGAGAACCCGGACGCCGTCCGTTTCCACCACCGCCTGCGCACTGACGTCGCGCGCCGGGCCGACGCGCTCCTCCACGACCCACCCGCCGGGTTGAGCGGCCGTGCGGGCCAGGTGTTCGGCGAGCTGACGCCGGGTTTCGTCCTCTCCCGCGCCGCGTCTCAGCCGCAGAATGCCGTAGCCGTTGGCCGAGCGGGCCGGTTTGACCAGCACGTCATGGCCCGCGGCCAGCCTCCCGGCACGGGCCGGCAGGTCCTGTTCGTCGACGTGGTCGTACCCGGGTGGCACAGGGATGCCGAGCGACCGTGCCACGGCGCGGAACCCGCTCTTCGTGTTCAGCCGGTAGACGGCCTCCAGCACGCCGTTCCGCACGCCCTCATGGCCGTACGGGTGGAGGGGGACCCCCAGCGAGTCGGCGAACCGGACGACCGGGCCGTCCAGGGCGTAAGGCAACAGCCGTACGCCGGGCCGCCGGGCGAACGACCCGACCAGCCGGTCGACCGCCCCGGAGCGCCGGATCGCGGCGGTCAGATCTCCCTCGGCGGCGTTCGGCACGGTCAGCGTCCGGACGTCCGAGGGGGAGAAGCCGAGGGATTCGGCGGCGTAGGCCAGGAACGGCTCCGGTACGGGGACGGGGGCGACCAGCAGGTCGCCGGGCCGCAGGAGCCAGACCTTGCGCAGTGACTGGCCGACGCTCTTCGCCGCGAGGGACGGCGGCCAGGTGTCGGCCACGACCTCGCTTATGCGGTTGGCGAGGACGAGGGTCGGCCCGTCCCCTCCGCCCGGCCCGGCCCGTCCGCCCGTGCCACCGCCGACCGTGGGTGTGGGCATCAGGCGCTCTCCAGGATTCCGGGGTCACGCCCCTCGGTGCTCCCGGCGGCGGTTGTACTGTCGCGGTCGCGGTCCCGGCGGCTCCCCCGGTCGCCGAAGCGCGCCACCCGGACGGCCACGTCCTCGCTGTGCAGACGCAGCGCCTGTTCCAGGGCGTACTCCGCCATGTACTCGCGGAACGCGTCGACGGGCTCCTCCGCGAGGGAGAGCATGCGGCGGTTCGCGGCGACGGCGCGGTCGTCGAGTCTGGCGACGGCGCGTGCCGCCGCCGCGTCGAGTTCGCACGGTTCCACGACCTCGTCGAAGAACGTCTTGGCGTCGTCCTCGCGCGCCTGGATCCGACGGCCGTGGAGGATGAGCTGCCGGGCGAGACGGCTCCCGGCCTTCCGGCCGAGGCGCAGGTTGGACGCGCCCGGCACGATGCCCTCCTGTGCGGCGGGCAGGCTCAGATAGCTGTCCGCGCCGGCGAGTACGTAGTCGAACAGGGGCAGGATCTGTGCCCCGCCGCCGATGGCGAACGCGTCGACGACCGCCACCCAGGGCTTGGCGACCGCCCCCTCGGGCCAGACCCCCTCGGGCCGGACCCGCTCCGGACGGGCCCTGTCCGGAAAGGCCCTGTCCGGAAGGGACGACCGCCCTGTGCCGGGTGGTGTGTCCGGCCCCGCCGTCCGCCCGTCCGTCACGATGCCGCGCATCAGCTTGTGCACATACCCCAGCTCCCTGCGGAGGAAGAAGGGAAGGAGCGAGATGCGGCCCCGGTGCAGGTCCTTGAGGTCGATTCCGGCGCTGAACACGCGGCGCCCCAGGTATCGGGGGTGTGTCATCGGCGCGCCGCGCAGCAGCCCCACCCGGACGTCGTCGTCCAGGAGCGCGAGGTCGACGGCGGTCTCCATAGCCTCGACACACGCGCTGTTCTCCGCGTTCAGACAGTGCGTCCGGGTGGCCGTCACATGCGCGACGGAGTCCCGGCGCTCGATCGTCACCGTCTCCAGGTCCAGGAAGCCGGTACGCCGGAACCGCGGGAGCAGCGCCTTGGCCCGTGCCGTGGGGCGCAGCGCCGCGTCCAGCAGCCACGGTCCGCCGCGCGGGGAGCGCAGCAGGGCGCGGAAGAGGACGCCGTGGGCGATCTCCAGGCCTTCCTTGTGTTCCAGCGGCAATGCCTGTTCCTCGGCGAGCCGCTCGCGGACGGGCACGAGACCGGGGAAGCGGCGGGCGGCGGTGTCCGCCAGGTCCTCCAGATCCGTCGGCGGGGTCCTCCCGTCGTCGGTGAGGTCCTGGTGGACCCGTTCGGCGTGCAGGTCGAGGAAGCGGGCCCGCAGGCGGTGGCAGTCGTGGTGGACCGTTCGGGCGATCCCGCGCTGTTCCCCGTTCCGCTCGGGGGGTGAGGGCAGCGCGGCGAGGAGCGCGTCGGCGGCCCCGGTGTGGCGCTCCAAGGCCGTGCCGTCCGGGCCGGGAGCGCCTGCCAGGACCGGCGCCGCCCGCCGCCATCGCTCGATATCGGACATCAGCATGCGGAACTCCCAGACGAGGCTCTCCGGTCATTCAATCGCAATCCGTGCGAGCCGCACCTTCGCGGCCGTGGGGCGGCGACGGCCGGAAACGACGGGTGTGACGCGGTTGTGGGCCCTCGTCGTCGAGGTGCGCGAGCCGTGGTACGAAGGCCGGGCCGGTTGCCGCCGGGCCCCGTCGGGGCGCCTGGGTCTCGGAGCCGCGGGCGTCGCGTTACGCGGAGTCCGGCGTGGAACGTGCCTCGCCGAGGACGATGCCCCGGCCGGCGTAGAGGCGGTCCAGTCTGTCCCAGGGCACCGGAAAGTCCCGCTGGGAGGAGCCGGGGAAGCCGGAAGGATTGTGGATCAGCACATGGTGCTCGGTGGCCCCCACGGCGAGCACCAAGTGGCCGCCCTTGGCGGCAGGGGGCTCGCCGTCCGGCCGGCGGATGGACGGGTGCACCGACAGGACCGCGAGTCCGCCTCCGGCGAGGATGCCGGGGATCTCGGCGGCGGGCAGTTCGGGGCGCGACTCCGCCTCCAGCCCGAACCGTTCCCGCACCCAGGAGGCGAACGGCGCGTACAGCAGCCCGTGCAGCCCCTCCTCGTGCCTGACGTAGCCGCCGGCGGCGGTGCACTCCTGGGCGAGTTCCATCGCCTTCGGCGCGGACCGCCCGAAATGTTCGAGTGCCATGCGCAGGCAGGCGATACCGCAGAGCCTCCAGGACCACCACTCGTACTCCTCCGGGCTGGACGCACCGTAGTCCGCCCAGGCCGGGTCCTCGCTCGCCCGTATGCGGCCGGTCACGATGTCCTCGACGAGGTGGGCCGACGCCCACTGGGCGTGGTACGGCACCGGCCGCACAGCGGTGTTCGCGTGTGTCATGGGACTGGAGCCTATCCGCGTGGCAGGTGGGGCTACTGGCGCTGCTGGCGCTGTTGCCGCTGTCCCCCGAGCCGACCGGGGCGGTGTGCGCGCGAGGAAGACCCGCGCCCCGCGAGGGGAGACGTGCGCCGCGAGGGGAGACGTGCGCCGTCCTGCGTGGTCCATTCCCTTAAGTGGTGTGCCACTGCTGGTGCGAGCCGAGGTTGCAGTCCCAGAGGATGACGGACGCGCCGTTCCCCCAGTTGGCGTTACCGATGGTCAAGCACCTGTTGTACACCGGGTTGCGCAGCCGGGCACCGTCCCAGACCCACTGCTGTGGGGCCCCGCCGTGGCAGTCCCACATGTTGAGCGCGGCGCCGTTCTCGCTGTTCCCGGTGACGATGTCGAGGCACTTCCCGTTGAGATCACTGCGGATGGTGGAGCCGTCCCAGTACCAGCGTTCGTTCGAGCCGCCGTGGCAGTCCCACATGTCGACCAGCGCGCCGATGCCGGTGTTGCCCGCTCGGATCTCCAGGCATCTGTTGTTCATGTTCGATGCGATCATGAAGCCGACCTTGACAGGAGTCGTGTCGGCACGAGTCGGGGCCGGCTTCGTCACCGGGGCCGGAGCCGCGACCGTGGAGGGGGCCGTGGACGGGACCGACGCCATGGCCGGTGTCGTGAAGAGGCCGGTCAGGCCCAGCCCTACCGCTGCCAGTAATGAGCCAGACCGTCGTGACGTGCTCACAGGTGCCTCCAGGTGGGCGCACGGGCGTTCGTCGGCGTCGACCCTACGAGCCGGGTCCCGCCACAGGTGAGGCGAAATCCCGTCGCCTCGGGGGCGGTGGAGTCGGGCGCCGCCCATCCGGCGCGGCCGGCTCGCGGCGGAGGCGGCCGACGGACGTCGCTGCCGTCCTCCCCCTCCCGGCGGCTCCACCGGCTTGTCAGACCCCGGCCGCATCATGGAACCGAGCCGGGACGCGACCGGGTTCCGCGCGAGGAGCCCCGGCTCCGCCCGGTCGCACACCCCGTCACGGGAAGGGAAGAGGGGAGGTCCTGAAAGCATGAACGACGACGCGACCGGGTTCCGTGCCGCCACAGGTGACGAGGAGGCGCCCGCGCCCGGCCGGAGCGCCGAGGGGCGCGCGGCCGACGTGCGGCAGGCGATGGACGGCCTGCGGCAGATCCGGAAAGTGGTGAACCCGCCCGCCGGCAGGCCGCTGTCGGCACCCGCCGACTGGGAGCGTCTGCGGCCCGTGCGCGCCGTCGCGCTGGCGCTGGAGGCGGCCGGCATCCCGCCCTCCGCTGTCGACGCCGACGGCGAGCGCGTGGCGACGGGCTACCGGGTGCGTACGCACGAAGGGGGCGTCCGCGTCGAGTGGACCGGCCCGCCGGGCAGCCGCGTTCGGTATCAGCGGCCGGACGCCCTCCGGCGGTGCGCGGAAGCGCTCCGGGACATGGGCTGGCAAGCGCTGGAGTACCGCGGGGCGCGGGGGGACCGCTGGCTGGAGGTCGAGCCGCTGTGACCGGAGGGTGTTCGCGAGCTTTGTGCCGAGCGGCCACGGGCTCCTACGTCGACGGCGTGTCCGAGGGCCCAGGACGGGCCACCGGCCGGGAGACGGAGTGCGGCGCGGCGGTGACCGCGGATCTCCCCGGCCGACCGTCCGAGGCTCACATGTGGCGGGTTCCGGTGGCGTGCACGAGCACCGTTTCGGGAGCCACTCCGGCTCGGACGCGCGCCCATCCTGACGACCGCGGCGCACGCAACCTGGGCGCGGTCCGCTCGTTGTCCGTGTGTCGCGCAGCCGGCGGAGCATGCTGGATCGGGGGCGGAGATGCAGCGGCGGTGGGCACTGGTCTGGTTGCTCTGCGGTGCCTCAGTGCTCGTCCTGCTCATGGTTCTGATCCGGGAAGTGCCACGGGATCAGGAAGTCGGGGGCGCGGCAGCCTCCGTGGTGATCGCGGCGGCGGGGCTGTTCGGCGCGCTCGCCATGTGGGCGTGGCGAGCACGGCCGCAGACCAGCCGCTCCACGCATCGCCAAGTGGACGACGCTGCCGAGGCGTTGGCTCTCCTCGTGCACCGGCAGTGGGAACAGGAGGCCATGCTGCGGCAGTTGTTCTCGCCCGCGCCACTTCCTGTCCTGTGGTGGGACGCGGCGCTGCCCGACGCCTCCGACCACCGCCGGCTGATCGGCGACCCCGTCTCGTGCCGGGCGGACACGCCGGAGGATCTCGCGGTCGCGTTCCTGCGCCTGCCGCACCGTCGGCTGGTCGTTCTGGGCCCGGCCGGATCGGGCAAGACCACGTTCGCCGTCCTGCTGACGCTCGCGCTGCTGCGCGACCGCGCTCCCGGCGCCCCTGTGCCGGTGCTCCTCTCCCTCGCCTCCTTCGATCCGGTACGGCACAGCGCCCACGACTGGCTGACGCGTCAGATCGCGGGCGGCTATCCGGCGCTCGGCGACGTCCGGTCGTACGGGAACACCGCCGTGGACGACCTGCTGGCCGCCCGGCTGGTGATCCCCGTCCTGGACGGTCTGGACGAGTTGCCTCCGCCCAGCCGGCCACGCGTACTCGCGGCCCTGAACGCCGCCTTCCCCGCCCACGCGCCGCTCGTCCTCACCTGCCGCACCACCGCGTACGCCCGGGCGGTCACCGAGTCGGGCGTGCTGACCGCGGCCGCCGTCATCGAGCCGGCGCCCCTGGACGCCGTGGACGCCCTCGAATCGCTGCGGCTCGCCGCACGCCCCGGCCCGGCGCAGCACCGCTGGGATCTTCTGGCCCGGCATGTGGCCGAGCATCCCCAGGGGCCCGCCGCGCAAGCCCTGCAGAGCCCCTTGCTCACGGCCCTGACCCGTACGGTGTACGCGGACGCCGGTGGCGATCCCGCCGAACTCGTCGACGCCCGCCGCTTTCCCACGGCGCACGCGATCGAACAGCATCTGCTCGACGCGCTCGTACCCAGCCTGCTCGACCGGGCCCGCCACTCCGCCGGCCGGCCCGTCCGGTCCGCTCCGCGCCATCTCGCCTACCTGGCTCACGGGCTCAGCCGTCAGGGCACGCACGACCTGGCGTGGTGGCAGCTCCACCAGTGGGTTCCCCTGCTGAACCGCACCTGGATCCGGGCCGCGGCATGGAGCCTCGTCGCGGCCGTGGCCGCCCTGTCGGGGTACGCGCTCCACCACGCGGCCGGGCCCCGGCCGCAACTGGAGCTGCCCGGTTTCCTGATGGTGACGGGCGGGGTCGCCCTCGCTCTCTTCGCCATGCAGTGCCTCGCGGCCCGGACCACTCCCCCGGTCGACGTACGCCCCCGCCCCTTGCGCACCGCCGCGCTGACGGCGTCGGTCGGGGCGCTGACCAACGCGCTGTTCCAGGTGGTGACGCGGCGGGCGTTCACCCGCGTCGGCACGCTGGAGGCCGTCCAGCACAACCTCAAGCACCTCACCGTCTATGGTCTGGGCATCTTCCTGGTCCTCCTCGCGTCCGGCCCGCCGGCCCCGCCTCAGATGCCGAGCCGGGGCTCGCTCACGTTGCCGCACTGGCGGGAACGGCTGCCGCGGGCCCTGGCGACGGTCGCCGGGGCGGCCGTCCTCATCGGCGCGGCCCTCCACCTGTACGTGCTGATCGGCATCTGGCCGTCGGACCCGTGGACGCGCAGGACCGCCGTCTCCACCATGGCCGTCTGGGGTACCGGCATCCTCACCGGGGCTCTGTGCGGGGCCGTCCTCGGGTTCGTCCGCTCGGTCCGGACGTCCGCCTCGGGGCTGGACGTCACCACTCCGGTCGACTCGGTGCGGGCCGACCGGACGGTCACCCTCGTCGGCGTGGTGGCCGCGGCCCTCCTCTTCCATCTCCCGGACGACGTCGCCCTGGTGATGAGCCTCGCCACCGGGCGCGGTCCCTCGCCCTCGGTCTCCGACATCGCGCTGTTCGCCCTGTCCGAGCTGCTGCCCGTGGGGATGGTCCTCGCGCTCACCGCCTTCGCCTGGCCGCACTACAGCGTGGCGCGGCTCGTTCTGACCGCCCAGGGGCGCCTGCCGTTGCGCTTCCAGGCGTTCCTGTCGGAGGCCCACCGGCTGGGCATCCTGCGCCAGGTCGGCTCCGTCTACCAGTTCCGGCACGCGAGCCTGCAGCAGCGGCTGGCGGCCTCCGCTCATGTACCGCGCCCGTGCGTCCGGCGCGGCGGGTCCGCGGACGCTCCGGCGCGGGGTGACTCCTAAAAGGTCGCCGGGCACGTCCCCGGCGAGCCGGAGAAAGCCGCCGGCACAGGTGGCCCCCTGCACCGCCGCATCGGCTCGCATGGCGTCCGCCCCCGGCTCGGCGGAGGTCCGGGAGAACCGGCTGCCCCGCCCCCCCCTGCGGGAAGGGGTGGCGCCGCGAGCGGGCAGCGCGCCTCGGGGATGCCGGGGCAGGGCGGGTCGGTAGGGGACGGTCCGGAGCGCTACGAAACCGCCGCCGCCGGAGGCGCGGGAGCGCGGTTCCAGCGCATGCGGGACCACGGCAGGGCCAGGCCGCTCGGGTCGGACACTTCGTCCGGGGCGAGGTCCGCGATCGGGACGGCGTCGCGGTGGCGGGCGTGGACGGTGTCGACGTAACGGTGGCCGGTGTCGGCGGCGATGAACAGGACCGTCCGGTCGGGCGAGCGCTCGCGTTCGTGGCGGGCGGCGAGGTAACCGGCGCCGGTGGACAGGCCCGCGAAGACCGCGTGCCGCCGCAGGAGGTCGACGCTGCCCGCCAGTGCCGCGTCGAAGGAGATCCAGTGCAGGATGTCGTACGACGCGTGCGAGACGTTCCCGAAGGGGATGGAGCTGCCGATCCCGGCGATGATGATCTCGGGGTCGGCCACGTGTTCGGCGCCGAAGGTGACGCTGCCGTACGGCTGGACGCCGACGAGTTCGACGTCGGACGGTCCGTCGGCACCGCCCGTTCCGTCGTGCCCGTCGCGTCCGCCGGTTCCGCCCGTTCCGTCGGGTCCGTCGCGGAGGTGGCGGGCGAGGGCGCCCGTCGAGGCCCCCGATCCCACGCCTCCAACGATGGTCAGCCTCTCCGTGCCGACCGTCCGCCGGATCCGGTCGGCCACCGGCCGGTAGCCGAGGTAGTGAATGTCGTCGTGGTACTGACGCATCCAGTGGTACTCGGGGTGCTCGGCGAGGATTTCGTGGATCCGTTCCACGCGGCGCTTCTGGTCGAGCTTGAGGTCGCTGCACGGCTCCATCTGTTCCACGGTGGCGCCCAGCGTCCAGTTGAACGCGCAAGGTGTGGTCCACCGTCGTCGATCCGACGATGTGGCACCGCATGCCGTGGCGGTGGCAGGCCAGGGCGAGGGCGTACGCGTAGATGCCGCTGGAGCTGTCCAGCAGGGTGTCCCCGCGCCGTACGGCCCCGGTGTCGAGCAGATGACGGACGGCCGCCAGGGCGGAGACCACTTTCATGGTCTCAAAGCGCAGGCAGACGAGCCGGTCGTCGAGGCGTACCAGGTCGGGCCGGCCGATCGCCTCGGCGATGTGCTGGTCCATGCGAGACCTCCTGTGAAGTGGGGGTGCCAAAGGTGTCGAAGGTGCTGAACGTGGTGAAAGTGCGGGTCACGGGGATCCCGTGGGCGTCCAGGGCGCGTCGGCAGCCGCGCACGCGGTGCCGTACGCCCGGCGTGGCCGGGTCGAACAGCGCGCCCGCCACCGCGCCGCTGTGCGCGATCTGCACGCCCACGGCCCCGCACCGCCGGGCGATACCCGTCAGTACCTCGAACTCCGGGTGGCGCAGCACCCGTTGGCCACGGGTCGCGCTGGCGGTGGCGACCTCGCCGAGCAGCCGCGCGTCACCGGTGGCCACCGCCCTGCGCAGCAGCGTCCGCAGCCGTTCGCAGGTCCGGACGTCGTGGTCGTCGGCCTCGTGGGCGGGCAGGGACAGGGTGTCGACGGGCGCTCCTCCGCCGAGTGCGCAGCCGACGACGACCAGCGGCGGCAGGGCCGGGCCGAGGGTCTCCAGGATCCGGCCCTCGCGCTGGGCGAAGAGCACCGGGCGGCCGTCGAGCATCAGCGGGTCACTGGCCCGTTCGGCCCGGACGGAGAGCCGGGCCACCGTCCCGGCGGGCAGCCGCAGGCCGTAGGAGTCCGCGACCGCGCGGACGGCGGCGATGACGTCGCTCGTCGAACTGCCCATGCCCAGACCCACCGGTACGTCGCCGGCGAGCCGCAACTCGCCGCCTTCGGGGGGCCGTCCGGTCCGTCGGGCACATTCGGCGACCGTGAGGGCGGCGGCCCGGGCGGCCTTCGTACGGCCGGCGGGGACGACCGTGAGCGCCTCGGGAGGCGTACCGGTCCGGCGGATGAACTCGGCGGTGCTGCCCCGGCCGGCCATGGGCAGGGTGACCAGCCCCGCGCACCGCCGGCCGGCACCGTCGAGGAAGACACCTTGGAGGATTTCGCCATGGTGGCAAGGGGCGTACCCGGTGCCGGTGGGCGGGTCGAGGTCGGCCGGGTGAAGGGGGCCGGCACCGGCAGGGCGGCGGGTGCCGGGCGCGGCCGGGCGGCGGACGGCGGACTTCATGCGTGGCCCGCCGCTGCCCGGTAGCGATACAGAACCGTTTCCTCCGCGCTGAACTGCGAGTAGGGAAACGGTTCCGCGGACAGCGCCGTCACGCCCGAGCCGATGAAGGCCCGGGCGACGGCGCTGCCGGTCTGCGCGTACACGACCAGCGGTACGCCCCGGGACCGGCACCGCTCCAGGATGACGTCGAACGAGCCGTTGCTCAGCGTCATTCCGGTGGCGACGACGGCGTCGGCGTGGTCCAGCACCTCGTGCATGTCGTCGGTGACGGGGTCGCCCCACTGGGTGGTCTTGAGGTTGAAGTCGCAGAGCAGCGGCCGGCCGCCGCGCTCGCGTACCGCCGCGACCAGCGGGTTCACCACGCCGATGAGGCCGACCACGGCTCCCTCCGCGATGTCCAGCAGCCCGGCGACGGCCGCGTCCCGGGCCTTCGCGCGGACCTCGGGGGTGCCCGCGGGGAGGACGACGGCCTCGGCCTCCCCCGCCGTCGCCGCCGCGCGGTGCGGCCGGACCCGGGCGAGGTAGGCGTCGAGCGCGGCGATCCGCAGCGGACGCGGCGCGTCGCGCAGCAGGACGTCGAGCGGGGCGCCGGAGGATTCGCGGCAGACGGACGGTTCGATCTCCCCGGCCTCGAAGGCGCACCCGCCGAAGGAGTCGCCGAGGCGGACGAGGACGTACTGGTTGAGGTACGTGGTGTCGCCACCGGCCAGCCGGGTGCCGTGGTGGAGCCAGAACACGCTGGTGACGGTGGATTCCGCGGGGAGCGGCCCGTGTTCGCCGGCGAGCACCGAGGCGGTGAGCGCGTCGACGGCGGGGGGTGCGGTGGTGGCGCGGGTGAGGGTAGGGACGGGAGTGGGTGCCGTGGGGATGCGGCGGGGACTTGACGGGTTCGTGGGGGTCATGGGGTTCCTTCGTGGGTGTGTGTTGTCGCGGTGCCGTCCCTCGTGGGGAGAGGCATCGGCTTCTTGAGAGAGGGATCGGGACGGGTGGGGTGGTGGGGTGAGCGGGCGGTGAGGGCTCGTGGGCCGGCGCGGGGCGGATCGCGCGACCGGCTGCCCGCCGCCGGCTGAAGGCCGCCCGGCGGGCACGAGCGGCCCGCTCGGTGACCCGGTCGGTTCCTCCGGCCGGACGGCGTCTCGGAACTGTCAGGCTGTTTTCCGCCGAACAGCCCCTGCTTCGGCTGAACGGTCCCGGCTCCCTCGGGGGACGCCTTCGGGCGTCGGCGTGCCGGCGTCCGACCCCGTCGCACCTTCCCGGACCGCCGCTCCCCCGCCCCCGGCCGCCGCTCGCCCGCGGCCGGCGCCCAACGGTCCGCCGAAGGCGACCACCGTGCGCCCCCGGCCGTCCGTACCGAGCGAGGCGTCCACTTCGAAGACCTCGGCGAGCCGGCCGGAGGTCAGAACGGCGGCCGGAGGGCCGGAGGCGACGAGGCGGCTCTGGTGCAGGAGCAGCAGCCGGTCGCAGTACCGGGCCGCGAGGGACAGGTCGTGCAGCGCGACGAGGACCGTCTGCGGGGTGGCCGCCAGCAGTTCCATGAGTTCCAGCTGGTGTTTGACGTCGAGGTGGTTGGTGGGTTCGTCGAGCAGGAGTGCGCGGGGCCGTTGAGCCAGCGCGCGGGCGATGTGGGCGCGCTGGCGTTCCCCGCCGGACAGCGCCTTCCAGGAGCGGCCGGCGAGGGCGGTGAGTCCGACGCGCTCCAGCGCGGCGGCGACCACCGCGCGGTCCGTGGCGTCCGGTCCGCGCCACCGGTCGCGGTACGGCGTCCGGCCCAGGCCGACGACGTCGGCGACCCGCAGCTCGCTGTCCGCGCCCGCGTCCTGCTCGGCGAAGGCGACGTGACGGGCGATCCGGCGCGCGGTCCAGCCTCGTACGCACGCGCCGTCGTACCGGACCGTGCCCGTGTCGGGGGTTCGCAGCCCGGCCAGGCAGCGCAGCAGCGAGGACTTGCCCGAGCCGTTGGGGCCGAGCAGTCCTACGGTCTCGCCGGGGGCGATGTCCAGGCTGACGTCGCGGACGACCGGGGTGCCCGCCACCGACCACGTCAGCCCTTCCGCGGTGATCCTCACGGCTCTCGGTTCCCTTCGTATGGCGCGGTCGGCATCACAGTTCACCTCTCCTGCGCAGGACGAGGAGGAAGAGCGGCACGCCCAGCAGGGCGGTGATCACGCCCACGGGGACCTCGCGGGGCGCGAAGGCGACGCGCGCCACCGCGTCCGTCCATACGAGGAACACCGCGCCGGCGAGCGCTGCGTACGGCAGCAGGACCCGGTGTGACGGCCCGACGAGGAACCTGACGCCGTGCGGGACGATCAGCCCGACGAAGCCGATGGCGCCGACGGTCGCCACCGCCACGGCGGTCAGGACGGCCGTCACCACGAGCAGCAGCGTTCTCGTGCGCCGTACGCCGATTCCGAGGGAGGCGGCGGTGTCGGTGCCGAACGCGAGCCCGTCCAGGGCGTTCGAGGAGAGCCACGCGAGCAGCAGCCCCAGCGGAGTGACGACCGCGCAGACCAGGACGGTGTCCCAGCGGGCGGGCGCCATCGAGCCGAGCAGCCAGTGGGTGACGGCCCGCGTGGTGTCCGCGTCCGCCGAGGCCATCAGGACCAGCGAGGTCAGCGCCGTGAACAATTGGCCGACGACCACGCCGGTGAGGACGATGCGCGTCGCGTCCGGCCCGGTGCGCCGGAGCAGCAGCAGGAGCAGGCCGAAAGCGAGCAGCGCGCCGAGCAGCGCACCGCCGGTGGTCCCGAGCGCGGTCGCGCCGACGCCGAGGACGACGACGGTGACGGCCCCGGTGGACGCGCCCGAGGAGACGCCGAGGAGGTAGGGGTCGGCGAGCGCGTTGCGGGTGACGGCCTGGAGCACGGTGCCGCAGACGGCGAGCGAGGCGCCGACGAGGGCCGCCATCAGGACGCGCGGCAGTCTCAGGTCCCAGACGAGGGAGTCCACGAGCGGGGGCAGCGGCTCGACGTCCAGGCCGAGACGGGTGCCCAGGGCGCGGGCGAGAGCGGTCCACCCCACGTCGGTGGTACCGAGGCGGACGGCGGCCGCGAGTGAGCCCGCGAGGGCGGCGAGGGCGAGCAGGAGGAGGCCGGCGCGGGCGGTCGCGGACCGCTCCCCCGACGTGCCGGGCGCTTCGGCGACCGTGTGCCCCCGGGCCGCCGGGAGCAGGAGGTCCACCGGATCCCTCCGGACGGCGGGCTCAGCGGACACGGCCGGCGTCCTTCAGTCCGTCGGCCAGCAGGCCTAGGGCGTGCACCGAGCGTACGGAGGGGTCGAGTTCGATGCCCGGCACTTCGAGGATCCTGTTGTGGCGGACCGCCGCGAGCCGGGAGACCACCGGGTGTTCGGCCATCGCGGTCCGCTTCTCGGCGGCGCTGTCGCCGGGACGGCCGCGCTCGGAGAGATCGCCGATGACGATGACGTCCGGATTCCGCTTGGCTATCTCCTCCCAGGAGACCTCCGGCCAGTCCTCCTTCACGTCGTCGAAGACGTTCTTCGCGCCGACGATCCGGCTCATCTCGCTGGGCAGTCCGGTCCCACCCGCCACATAGGGCGTGCCGTTGAAAACGGAGTAGAGGTAGACGACGGTGGGCCGGTCCGCGTTCCGGGTGGTCCGCGACGCGGTGTCCCGCGCCTTGGCGACCGCCGCCCGCTGCTCGGCGGCGAGCCGGCCCGCGCGCCGCTCGGCGCCGAAGACCTTGCCCAGGTTCTCGTAGTCGGAGAAGAGCAGCTCGAACGGGGACGTGCCGCCGCGCCGGTGCTGTGGGCAGTCCACGGCGCTGACGAAGGTGGGGACCTTGAGGGCGGCCAGTTCCTCGCGGGTGCCGGCCCGGTCCTTGGTGAAGAGGTCCGCGGATCCCGCGAGGACGAAGTCCGGGTTGGCCGACCGGAGTTGTTCCCCGGTGGCGATCTTGGGGGCGATGACGGGGACCTTGGCGTACGCGGTCGCGTACCGGTCGGGGATCTTCGTCTTGATGTTGGCCGTACCCGCCATCCGGTCCTGGAGGCCGAGCTCCAGCAGGATCTCGGTGGACGTCTGGTCCAGGGTGACGGTCCGCTTCGGCGGCCCGACGAAGGCCAGTTGGCGGCCGCAGCTGGTGACGGAGGTCTTCGCGGAGGCGGAGGCGGAGGCGGCGCCGGCGTCGTCGGACTCGGCGCCCGGCGCGCCGCAGCCCGCGGCGGTGAAGACGACGATCAGGCACCCGGCCAGGGCGGTGCGGAGGCGATTGGGGTGACGCATAGGGGCTCCGATACGGAAGGGAAGGAGGAGGGCGCGGGAGAGGGCGTGCGGGTTGTCGTGCACGGGACGAAAGTGCCGCGTTCGAAGGGTACTGTAATGGTATTCATTTTCATTAACGAGTCCGGGTGCGGTTCCCGGAACCGCCGCCCCCGCCCTGAGGAGCATCCACACCGTGACGACCACATCCGTCCCGCCGGCCGCCGAGTCGGCGTCCCCTCCCCCGCGTTCGGTCCTCCGCGACCCCGCCTTCCTGCGCCTGTGGGCGGGAACCACCGCTTCCGGTCTCGCGACCTGGGCCCTCCCGTTCGTCCTCGGGCTCGCCGTTCTCCACCACGATCTGAGCGCCGCCGGGCTCGGTGTGGTGCTCGCCACCCGCACCGCCGGCTTCCTCGCCGCCGTCGCCGTCGGCGGGGTGCTGGCCGACCGGCACGCACGCCGCGCGGTCGTCCTGTGGTCGGCCCTCGCCGCGGCGGTCGCCGCGCCCCTGCTCGGCGCCGGGCTCGGCCACTCGCTCGCGCTGATGACGGCCGCCGCCGTTCTCGCCGGCGCCGGACAGGGTGCCTGCCGCCCGGCGTTCCAGGCACTCACCGCCGAGACCGTCGCCCCGGAGGACAGGCAACGGGCCAACGCCGCCATGACCCTGGCGGTACGGACCTCCACCCTCGCCGGCCCGGCCCTCACCTCGCTGCTCGCGGCGTTCCTGGGCGTCCGGTCGCTGCTGCTCGGCATCGGTCTGTTGTGGCTGGTGGCCGCGTTGGTACCGGGCCGGGGTGCCCGTGGGAGCGCGTCCTCGACCGTCGCTGCGGAGGTCTCCGCCCACCCCGTCGCCTCGACGGCACCGGCCGCGCGGTCCGGCTTCCGCGCCGAGTTCCTCGACGGGATACGCGAGGCGCGCCGTCACCCGTGGTTCCTCGCCGGACTGGCCGCCCTCGTGGCGGTCGTGGCGCTCGGCTATTCCGCCACCGCCGTGGCGCTGCCCCTGGTCAGCCGGGACCGTTACGGCACGGAGTGGGTGCTGGCCGCGTCCACGACCGCGTACACCCTCGGCGCGCTCGGCGGGGCCCTGCTCGTCGCCCGGTTCCGGCCTCGCTCCCAGGGGTGGGCCGCGTTGGCGGGCCTGGCGGCGTACGGAGTCGCCCCGCTGAGCCTGACGCTGCCCGTGCACCCGGTCGTGGTCGTCGCCGCGTACGCCGTCGCCGGGGCCGGGATCGAGCTGTTCAACGTGCCGTGGTTCACGGCGACACAGCGCGAGGTCGCCCCGGACAAGCTGGCCCGGGTCTCTTCGCTCGACTTCCTGGTCTCCTACGGGCTGGCGCCGGCCGGTCTCGCGCTCATCGCCCCGGCTGTCGACGCGTTCGGGGTCACGCCCGTCCTGGCGGTGTGCGCCGCGGCCTGCTTCGTCGTTCCGGCCGCCGCGGCGCTGGTGCCGACCGCGCGTCATTTCGCGCGCGGGGTCCCGCGGGCGGCGGACTGAGGCCGTCCCGTGCGGGGGCGGGCCGGCGAGTGCCGATGTCAGCGGCCCCGGAGGAGGCCGCGGCAGTCATCTCGCCGATCGCCGCCTCGGCGTTGAGCGAAACCGTGGGGTGGGTCATCAGCGGGACTCGCCGGCCGTCGGCGGTCGCCGCGCCGAACGACGGGGAGCCGGGCGCGCCTCCCCTGTGCCCGAACCCCACCCCCGCCGCCGCAGGGCAGCGGCGGCCGGTCGGCCGGTCCGGGCCCAGGCCGTACGGAGCGCGGGCGCCCGGCGCTCCCTCCCTCCGAGGGGGTCGCTCCCGCCGGCCTGGCCGCCCCTGAGCCTCCTCAGTTGGTGAGCGTGACGCAGGGCAGCCCCACGCTGCTGTCGCCCCGGAAGCCCTCCGCGCAGAGCCGGGTACCCGCCGGGAAGTGGCGCTGGGGATAAGCCTGGTCGCGGTAGGTCCTGAACTTCGCGACGTCCTCCACCTTGGTGCGGGCGCTCCAGCCGTTGGTGGTCCACACCCGGGCGCTGATGCGGTTCGGCTGGTTGGTGTTGGTGACCGACACCTCGACCCGGCCCAGGTAGGTGCCCGTGTCGTAGGTCTCGATGCAGACGGAGTGGTTGCACCACTTGCCCGCCGCCGCGGCGGGCGGACCCGTGACGAGGACGCAGCCGAGCGCCGCGGTCACGGCCCCGATTCCGGAGAACACCTTCTTGGCGATGGCGTGCATGGTGAGTGGGCCTCCTGTACTCGTCGACCGTGTCGTCGATCCTCCCGGCAGTGTGATAGTCGACGGTGGGTGCGAAAGGCCGCTTCCCCTGCCATCACTCGAACGGGTCGGCGCAGCACGCGGGCCGTTGATGGGGGCGGTGCCGAGCGCCGTGCGACGGCCTGACGGCTTGCCAAGCGCTTTGCGCCGTAGCACTCTTTGCAAAGTGAGTGAACGCAACCGTCACACCCCAGCCGCCGCGGGCCCTCGGTCCGACCGCGCCCCGCGGTCCCTCCCGGATCACCCGGTCCGGATCGCCCTGTTGGACCTCCTCGCCGAGACGGGCACCCTCACCTCCAGCGAGGCCGCCGCCCGCCTCGGCCACAGTTCGGGTCTCTGCTCCTTCCACCTGCGCCAGTTGGCACGGCACGGCCTCGTCGAGGAGGCTCCGCGCCAGGGCGGCCGGGCCCGGCCGTGGCAGTTGCGGTGGGGCTCGCCCGAACAGCCCGGGGAGCTCGTACATCCCGATCGGACGGGCCCTGGCGGCCGCCTTGAGGAACCAGATACACGCCCCGACGTCGCCCGCGCCTCGGAAGGCGGCGGCCCCCGGCGCCGGGCGGCCCGCCCGGACCGGACTCCCGCAGCGTGGCAGCAGGACGAGTCTTTCAGCGCCGTACTCCACCTCACGTCGGCGGAGGCGGCCGAACTCACCGCCTCCATCCGCCGGTTGGTCGCCGACTACCGCGACCGTGACCGCCGTACGGACCGACGGCCGCGGGACGCCGTGGCGGTGGCCGCCGTGACGCGACTGCTCCCGCTCCCCGGCGGAGAGCCGGCGACGACTTCGACCGGCACGGCGGTCGACTGATACCTACCAGAGGGCATCGCACCCCCTCTGCCTCGTCGGCCGCCGCGGACGGGCCCGTCCCGGATCTCGTACGGCGAACCCTTGCCCGCCGGGGAGGGGAGCGGGCCGCCCCCCGTACCCGCTCAGGCCAGGCTGCCGCCGTCGATGGTGAGGACCGTACCGGTCACGAAGGAGGCGTCGGGGTCGGCGAGGAAGAGAACCCCGGCGGCGATCTCCTCGGGCCGGGCGTAGCGGCCCAGCGCGTTGACGGATCGCTGGCGGTCCGAGGTCGGTCCGTCCTGGGGGTTCATGTCGGTGGCGGTGGAGCCGGCCGCGACGACGTTGACGGTGATGCCGCGCGGCCCGAGGTCCCGTGCGGCGCCCTTGCTGTATCCGACGACCGCCGCTTTGCCCGCCGCGTAGTCGGCGACGCCGGGGAAGGCGGTACGGGCCGCGAGGTTGGACCCGATCGTGATGATGCGTCCGCCGTCGGCGAGTACCGCGGCGGCGGAACGGATGCCGGCCACGACGCCGCCGACGTTGACCTCGTACTGCCGGTCCAGTGCGGCGGTGTCCGCGTCCGGGTCGCCGACCGCTCCCGAGGCGATCACTCCGGCGTTGTTCACCAGGACGTCCAGCCGGCCGAAGTCCTCGGCGACCGTGGTGACCAGCCGCGCGACCTGGGCGGGGTCCGCCTGGTCGGCGCGGTAGGCGGCGGCCCGGACGCCGAGAGCGGTCAGCTCTTCGACCACCGCCTCGGCCCGGCCGGACGACGCGGCGTAGGAGACGGCGACATCCGCCCCCGCTTCGGCCAGCATCCGCGCGGTGGCCGCTCCGATGCCCCGTGATCCGCCGGTGACGAGCGCGACCTTGCCGGTCAGCCGCCGTCCGTCGCGGGGGCCCGCCTCGCGGAAGGCCGGGGTGTTCGCGGCTTCCGCGTTCGCGCCGGGCGCGGTGTCGGCGGTGTTCGTCGCATTCGTGTTCATGGAAAACCCTCCCCAGTTCTGTACCGATCGGTACTGAACGAGGACGCTACCATACCGATCAGTACAGAACCTGGACGGAGACAGCCCATGACGACCGGACGCCCACGCGAATTCGACCTCGACGAACGGCTCGACCGCGCCCTGCGGGTGTTCTGGCGGCAGGGATACGAAGGCACGGCACTGTCCGACCTCACCGAGGCGATGGGCATCAGCCGGCCCAGCCTGTACGCCGCCTACGGCAACAAGGAGGCGCTCTTCCGCAAGGTGCTCGACCGCTACATGGAGACGGCCGTCCACGTACGGGACGCGCTCCGGCAGCCCACCGCCCGAACCGTCACCGAGACCCTGCTGCGCGGCACCATCACCGCCGCCACCGGGGAGGACGGCCCCGGCTGCCTCATGGTCCACGGCGCCCTGGCCACCGGCGGGCAGGCCGACGCCGTCCGCGCCGAGGCGGCCGCCCGGCGACACGCCTCCGAGGACGCCCTGCGCGAACGCTTCGAACGCGCCGTCCACGAGGGCGACCTGCCCGCCGATACCGACCCCGGCGACCTGTCCCGTTACGTCTGCCTCGTCTGGTACGGCATCGCCGTCCAGGCGTCCTCCGGCGCGACCGCCCAGGACCTCGGCCGCGCGGTCGACCTCGCGATGCGGGCCTTCCCCGGCGCGGGAGACTGAACCGGCGGCGGAGGAGGAGCGGAGAGCCGGGGGATGCCCGGTCCGTACAACTCTCGTGCACCTGCCGGGGGTTAGCGGTCCCACGAGCGCCGCGAGGTGAGCGCCGACGAACAATCGGCTCCACGATCGACCCTGTCCGCTACGGAGCACCGCCTGGGCCCGCCCACGACATCGAACCCGCTCGGCAGCATCTGACGGCACGTACGGCGTGAGCCCGGGGACGATGACGGTCCGCCACCCGTCACCGCCTCACCGCTTTCTGGCCTGCCCGGCCCGCTCGCCTCGCGCCCCGGGCGCGTGAAGGCGCCCTCGGCGTCGCGCGAGCGCGCTCCCGCACCCCCATGCTCGAGGTTCCCCCCGCCTCATGCCCGGGGGCGCCCCCGCGAGGGAAGATCCGACCAGGCACACTTTCCCTTACAGCACGTCATCGCGTATGAGGAAGAGAGCTCATGATCACGCTCACGAAGGAAGACGGCCCGGCGGACCTGGACGGCGTCACCCACCTGTCCATCGGCGTCTCCTGGGACCCCAGCTCCGGCAGCGCGGGCGGTCTGATGGGGAAGTTCAAGCGGAAGCAGGGCACCGACCTGGACCTGATCGCCGTCGCGATGCAGGGTTCGGACCCGGTGCGCCTCGCCGGTCTCGACTCCCTGGACCCGATGGGCAACGGCTCGCTGGTGCACAGCGGCGACAACCAGACCGGGCACGGGGAGGGCGACGACGAGACGGTGACCGTGGAGTTCGGACGGATACCGGCGCAGGTCACCTCCATCGTGTTCATCGCCGCCGCGTTCAAGAAGAACAGCTCCTTCCAGAGCGCCCGGAACATCAGCTTCAAGGTGTACGACGCGACGGGCGGCAGCAGCCAGCAGGTGGCCGACATCTGGCCGAGCCTGCTCAGCACCGACAACGGCTGCGCGGTCGCCAAGGCGATCCGGGTCGGCGGCAGTTGGAAGCTTCAGGTCATCAACGAGACCGGGAAGATCAAGCAGGGGGACGAGCACGCCCTCATGCGCTTCGCCATCAGCAAGTAAGGCCGGCGGCGCCGACGGGCGGCGGAGGTTCCGGTCAGACGGCCGACGGCCGCCCGTACGGGCCGGGGCCGGCCGGCGCGGGGGTCCACGGCTCGCGGGGCCGGTGCTCATGAACCCCCGTCGCCGGAAGCCGGCGGTTCGGCCGTCTGCCGGTGGAGCCCGGTGAGGCCGAGGTAGAGGCGGGCCGCGGTGGCGATGGCGTCGAGGTCCTCGCGGGTGGCCGTGCGTACGACGGTCGCCGTGGGGCCGGCCACGACCGACCGGGCGGGTACCTGCCGGTTCTGCGGGACGACGGTGCCGGCGGCGAGGAGGCAGCCGGGGCCGATGCGGCTGCCGTCGAGGACGACGGCGCCCATGCCGATCAGGACGTCGTCCGCCACCTCGCAGCCGTGCAGGGTGGCGTTGTGCCCGATGGTGACGCGCGCGCCGACCCGTACGGGGAAGCCGGGGTCCGCGTGGAGGACGGCGCCGTCCTGGACGTTGGATTCCTCGCCGATGTCGATGGTGTCGAAGTCGCCGCGCAGCACGGCGTGGTACCAGACGCTCGCCCGCGCCGCCAGGCTCACCGCTCCCAGGAGCGCGGCCGTCGGCGCGAGGAAGGCGGTGGGGTCCACCCGCGGAAGCCGTCCCGCCACGCCGCGGACGAGCGGTCGTCCGCCCGTTTCACCCGGTCCTTCCACGCGGTTCCCTTTCCGTACGTCCCGGCTCCCCTCCCCCGCCCGGCCCCGCGTCCCGCCCGTGCCGCTACCTGCCCACCAGGGCCGGGAGTAATGCACCTCATCCCCCACACGAGGGATCTATCGAGCGTGTACTCCCCTCTTTACCGAAATCAGGCATCTCACTAGGTTGATGACGACTCGCCGTCTGCCCGGACTTCGCGGCCCCGCCCCCGGCCGAACCACCGGAACAGACCGGAACAGACCCGAGGAGACCTTCGTGCCGCCGATTTCCGCGGCTTCCGCCACCACCGGCGCCCCCGCCGGTGACGCCATCGCCATCGTGGGCGCGTCCTGCCGGCTGCCCGCCGGCATCGACAGCCCGGACGCCCTGTGGTCCGCCCTCGTCGAGGGGCGGGACGTGATCGGTCCCGTGCCGCCCGACCGGTTCGACGCGAGCCGCTGGCTGGACCCCGAGCCGCGGCGCCCGGGCAAGACCTACGTGGCCAGAGGCGGCTTCCTCGACGACGTCCAGGGGTTCGACGCGGAGTTCTTCGGCATGTCCAACCGCGAGGCCGCGCGCCTGGACCCCTTGCAGCGCATGCTCCTGGAGATGGCCGTGGAGGCCGTCGACGACGCCGGGTGTCCCGCCGCATCGCTCGCCGGTTCCGACACCGCCGTGTACGTGGGCGTCTCCAGCCAGTCCTTCTCGCACCTCCAGGGGCTCGACGCCGCCACCGTCGACGCCTACACCATGACCGGGGGCGCGACGGCCAACACGGCCAACCGCCTCTCCTACGTCCTGGGCCTGCGCGGTCCGAGCGTCGCCGTGGACACCGCCTGCTCCTCGTCGCTGGTGGCCCTGCACCACGCCTGCGAGGCGCTGCGCCACGGCCGGTCGGGCATGGCGCTGGCGGGCGGGGCGCATCTGCTGCTCAGCCCCGTGGAGTTCGTCGGGTTCGCCCGTGCGTCGATGCTCTCCCCCACCGGGCGGTGCCGGCCCTTCTCCGCGGAGGCGGACGGTTACGTGCGCTCCGAGGGCGGCGGCCTCGTCCTCCTCAAGCCGCTGGCCCGCGCGCTGGAGGACGACGACCGGATCCTGGGCGTCATCCTGGGCAGCGGCGTCAACACCGACGGGCGCACGCCGAGTCTGACCCAGCCCAGTGCCGAGGCGCAGGAGGCGCTGCTGCGGGAGGTGTACGCGGCGTCGGGCGTGCGCCCCGACGAGGTCGCCTACATGGAGATGCACGGGACCGGCACTCCGGTGGGGGACCCGGTCGAGTGTCTGGCGGTGGGCCGGGCCCTGGGGGCCGGACGCTCGTCGGCGGGTCCCCTGCCGGTGGGCTCGGTCAAGAGTCAACTGGGCCATCTGGAGCCCGCTTCGGGCATGGCGGGCCTGCTCAAGGCGCTGCTGATGCTGCGTCACCGGCGCGTCCCGCCGAGCGCGCACGCCCTTCCGCTCAACCCCGCCATCGACTTCGCGGGGCTGCGCCTGGCCCCGGTCACGGAGCCGGCGCCGCTGCGGGTGCCGCCCGGCGGGCGGGCCGTCATCGGGGTCAACTCCTTCGGTTTCGGCGGCGCCAACGCCCACGTCGCCGTCGCCGATCCGCCGCCGCGGGCCCCGTCCCCCGCCCCGGAGGGGGCCGCGCGGCTGCCGGTCCTGGTGTCCGCCCGGACGCCCGCCGCGGCCGGCGAGGCGGCCCGGCGCATGGCGGCGCGGCTGCGCCGGTGCCCGCCGCGGGAGTTCTACGACCTGGCGCACACCTCGTTCCTGCGGCGCGAGCGGCACGAACACCGCGCCGTGGTGCTGGCCGCGGGGCCCGAGGAGGCCGCCGCGGAGTTCGACGCCCTCGCGCGGGGAGAGCGGGAGGCGGCCGGTGCGCTGAGCGAAGGGGCCGAAGGGGCAGAGGTCGCCCTGGCGTTCTCCGGCAACGGGGCCCAGTGGGCGGGCATGGGCCGGGACCTGCTGGAGGAGGAGCCGGTGTTCCGGGCCGGTGTCGCGGACGCCGACGAGGCCCTGCGTCCGCACCTCGGCTGGTCCGTGCTGGAGGAGCTGGCCGCGGACGCCGGAAGCCGCCGCCCGGACACCACCGACGTGGCCCAGCCGCTGCTGTTCGCGGTGCAGGTGGGCCTGGTCTCCGTACTGCGGGCCCACGGCGTCCGGCCGGCGGGGGCGGTGGGGCACAGCGCGGGCGAGATGGCCGCGGCCTGGGCGTGCGGGGCCCTGGAGCTGGACGCGGCGGCCCGTGTCGTCGTCGCGCGCTCGCGGGCCCAGGCGTCCACGGCGGGTGCCTGGGGCATGGCCGCCGTCGGCGCGGACGCCGACCGGGTCGCCCGGTGGCTGGCGCCCTACGAGGGCCGGCTGGAGATCGCGGGGATCAACAGCGCGCGGGACGTGACGGTCAGCGGCGACCGGGCGGCTGTGGCGGACCTCGGTGAGCGGCTGGGGCGGGAAGGCGTCTTCTTCCGTGACCTGGGCCTGGACTACGCCTTCCACAGCCGGGTCATGGACCCGCTGCGGGAGGGCTTGCTCGACGCCCTGGCCGGGCTGAAACCGGTCCGGGCGCGGTCGCGGTACGCCTCCGCCACCACCGGCACGATGCTGGACGGTACGGAGCTGGACGCCGACTACTGGTGGCGCAACCTGCGGCAGCCGGTGCTGTTCGGCGCCGCCGCGGCACGGCTGCGGGAGGCGGGCTGTTCCGTCTTCGTCGAGGTCGGCCCGCATCCGGTGCTCTCCCGCTATCTGAGCCGGGCGGCGGAAGCGGAGCCGGGCGCGACCCCGAATGCCGTGGTGCCGTTGATGCGGCGGGGCGCGCCGGGGCCGGCCGGGGTGCGCGCCGGTCTGGCCCGTCTCCTGGCCATGGGCGTCCGCTCCGATGCCGGGGTGTTCTTCCCCGTCCGGGGCCGGGTGGTGGATCTGCCGGCCTATCCCTGGCAGCGCGAACGCCACTGGAACGGCCGTCCCGGGCTCTGGCAGGGGGGTTGTGGCGACGGGACGGTCGACCATCCGCTGCTCGGCGAGCGGGCGGCCGTCGCCGAGCCCGCGTGGCACGGGTCCTTCGAACCGGCGCGGCTCCCCTGGGCCGCCGACCACCGGGTCGGGGACGCCGTCGTGATGCCGGCCGCGGGGCTGGCGGAGATGGCCCTCGCCGCGGGACGGCGCGCGTACGAGGGGACCGTCGAGGTCACCAACCTGGGCATCCATCAGGCGCTGCTCCTGCCCTCCGCGCCCGACGAGTGCGGCCCGGAGATCCAGACCTCGCTGTCGCGCGAGGACGGCGTCGTGACCGTGTCCTCCCGCGCGGCGGGTGACGACACGTGGAAACAGCACGCGCGGGCCCGCGTCCGGCGGCTGTACGCCCCGCTGCCGGGCGTCCTGGACGTGGACGGCATCGCCCGCGCCCTGCCCCGCTGCAAGCCGCCCGAGGAGCACTACGCGTGCGGCGAGCGCTGCGGCCTGCGCTACGGCCCCGCCTTCCGGGTCATCGACGAGCTGCGCTTCGACGACGACCGGGTGCTGGCCCGGTACGCCGCCCGCGTCGACGCCTCCGGCTACGAGGCGCACCCCACGATCCTGGACGGGGCGTTGCAGGCGGTCGCGCCGGTCGCCGAGGAGCGGATGCCCGGGGCCCGGTACCTGCCGGTGGCCGTCGACCGGATCCGTGCCTGGCGCCGGATGCCCTCGGCCGGCCACGTCCTCGTACGGGTGCGGCGCTTCTCCGCGCGCGAGGTCCTGTGCGACGCGACCGTGACGGCCCTCGGGGGGCTGGTCTGCCTGACCCTGGAGGGCTGCCGGCTGCTCCGGTTCGACGAGGGCGGCCGGACCCCGACACCCCGTGCGGTCACGGTGACGCGGGCGGCTCCGCGCCCCGGGCAACCGTGCCCGGCGGGTCCGGGCATGCCGGCTCCGGAGGAGATCGCGCGCGAGTGCGCGGACGAGCTGCGGCGAGCCGTCCGGGTGTGGCGAAGCGCCGACGGTCCGGCGGCCACCGCGGTGATCCGCGAGCTGACGGCTCACTTCACCGCGCGGTCCGTGCGGGACCTGCTGTCCGCGGCCGGGCCGGCGGAGACCTCGTTCACGGTCGCGGACCTCGTCCGCGCCGGCATGCCGGCGCAGTACTCCGAGGTGTTCGGCATCCTGCTGCCCAACGCCCGCGCACACGGTCTCGCGGAACCGGAAGGGGACGCACGGGCCGGCAGGTGGCGCCTGACGGGAACGGCCCGCCCGGAGGAACGCTTCCGGGCCCTGACCGCCGCGCACCCCCGGCTCGTCACGGAACTGGCGCTGTACGGCCGCGCCGGCCGGCGGCTGACGGCCACCCTGCGCGGTGACCACGACCCGGTGGAGCAGGTCTTCTCCGAGACCGACCGGCACCTGCTGGAAGACCTCTACACCGACGGTGCCTCACTGGCGTTCCACCACCGCGCGGCCCGTGCCGTCGTACGGGCGCTGGTGCGCCGGTGGCCCGCCGACCGGCCGCTGCGGATCCTCGAGGCGGGAGCCGGCACCGGGGGCACGGCGGCCTGGCTGCTGCCGGAACTGCCGCCGGAGCGCACGCGGTACAGCTACACGGACGTGTCGGCGGCGTTCTTCCCCCGGGCCCGGCACCGCTTCGCCGCGTACGACTTCGTCGACTACCGCACCCTCGACCTCGACCGCGACCCGTCGGAGCAAGGGTTCGCGGAGGGCGACCACGACCTGGTCGTGGTGAGCAACGCCCTGCACACCGCCGGCGACGTGCGGTCCGCCGTGGCGCACGTCCGGCGGCTGCTGGCCGACGACGGGCTGCTGCTGGCGGTGGAGACGCACCGACCGGCCGACCTGGCCCTCATGTTCGGGTTCCTGCCCAGCTTCTGGAACCAACGGGACTCCGGCCTGCGCCCCGACGGGCCGCTGCTGTCCGCGGACGCCTGGTGCCGGCTCCTGGGCGAGGAAGGCTTCGAGGGGGTCACCCGCACGGTCCCGGCGGACGGTCCCGACGCAGGCGAGACCTCCGCCTTCCTGGCCCGGCGCGCTCCCCGTCCCGCGCCGGCGGCACCGGCGCCCTCGGTGCCGGCGGACCGGGAGCACGGCTGGATCGTCGTCGCCGAACCGGCGCGCCGGGCACTCGCGGAGGCCCTGACGGCACGTCTCACGCCCGGCGGCGGCCCGCACGTCCGTCTCGCCGAGCCGACGGACGACGAACGGCACTGGGACACCCTCCTGGCCGGGCAGCCGCGGGCCACCGGCGTCGTCGTCCTGTTGGGCGAGGACCCGGACGGCGGCACGCTGGACGCCGAGCGGGCCGTGGGACACACGGCACTGCTGCGCGCCCTCGCGCAGGCCACCCGCCGCCGCACGGAGGCGGAGGAGGAGACACGGGCGGAGCTCTGGCTCGTCACGCCGCCGACCGGGGCCCTGCCCGCCCCCGAACGTCCCCTGAGCCCCACGGCGGCCTGCGCCTGGGGGGTGGCCCGCACGCTCGGCAACGAGTACCCGAGCCTGACGGTCCGCCGGATCTCCCTGGACGCCACCGACACCGAAGCGGACGCCGACCGGCTGGCCGCCGAGCTCGCCGACCCCGGTCGCGAGGACGAGATCCTGCTCACCCGGTCCGGCCGCTTCCTGCCCCGGGTCCGCGAGGAGACGGACACCGCCCGCGCCCCGCGGACCGGCGGCACCTCCCCGTACGCCCTGCGCATGCGCGATCCGGGCCGTTCCTACCGGCTCGACTGGGTCCCCGCGACCGCCCCGGAACCGGGACCTGACGACCTGCTGATCGCCGTGCGCGCCGCCGCCCTGAACTACCGGGACGTCCTGCAGGCCCTCGGCACGGTGCCCATCGAGGAGCGGCAGGAGGAGGCGGGCGGCCGGGAGTTCGGCACCGGCATGGAGTGCGCGGGCACGGTCGCCGCGGTGGGCTCCCGCGTCACGGGGTTCGCTCCCGGCGACCGGGTGATGGCCTTCGGACACGGGACGTTGCGCTCCCACGTCACCGTCCCCGCCGCCATGGCCGCCCGCCTGCCCGACGGCATGGACCTCTGCCGGGCGGCCACCCTCCCGGTGGTATTCCTCACCGTCCACCACGCCCTGCACGACCTGGCGCGCCTGGCGCCCGGGGAGACCGTGCTCGTCCACGGCGCCGCCGGGGGCGTGGGCCTGGCCGCCCTGCAGTACGCGGAGCGGGCCGGCGCCCGGGTCGTCGCGACGGCCGGCACCCCCACCAAGCGGGACCTGCTGCGGCTGCTCGGCGTGGCGCACGTACTCGACTCCCGGTCGCCGGGGTTCGCCGAACGCGTCATGGAGGTGACCGGCGGCGAGGGCGTGGACGTCGTGCTCAACTCGCTGTCCGGCGAGGCGATGGCGCGCGGGCTGGAGGTGCTGCGCCCGGGCGGGCGCTTCGTCGAGCTCGGCAAACGCGACCTGTACGCGGACGGCAGGCTGCCGTTGCGGCCGTTCCTGAACGGCATCACCTTCAGCGCCGCCACCCTCGACACCCTGGCCCGGGCCCGGCCCGCCGTGCTGGCGGCGACGTTCGCCGAGGTGGCGGACCGAGTGCGGGACGGTGTCTACCGGCCCGTCCCGCACCGCGTGTATCCCGCGCACCGGGTCGCGGACGCCTTCGAGGCGCTGCAGCACTCGCGGCACATCGGCAAGATCGTCATTTCCCTGGAGGAACCACCGCCGCTCCGGGAGGAACCGCGCCCGTACGCGCCGGACCCGTCCGGCACTTACCTGATCGTCGGGGGGCTCACCGGGTTCGGCGCGGCCACCGCGCGCCGGCTCGCCGACCGCGGCGCCCGCCACCTGGCCCTGGTCGGCCGGCGCGGCGCCGCCACACCGGAGGCGCCGGCGCTCCTGGCGGACCTGCGGCGGCAGGGTGTGTCCGTCACGGTGTACGCGGCCGACGCGGCCGACCGGGCGGGCATGGCGGAGGTGCTGAAGGCCGTGGACGCGGCGGGGCCCCCGCTGCGCGGGGTCCTGCACTCCGCCATGGTCGTCGACGACGACCCGCTCGCCCAGTTGACCACCGAGCGGGTCCGGCGGGTGCTCCTGCCCAAGGCGGGGGGCGCGGACGTCCTGCACCGCCTCACGCTCGACCGCGACCTCGACGTATTCGTCCTCTACTCCTCCCTCTCGGCGCTGATCGGCAATCAGAACCAGGCGGGCTACAACGCCGCCAACCTGTTCCTGGAGGCCCTGACGCGCTTCCGCCGCGCGGCCGGCCGGCCCGGTCTCGCGGTCGCCTGGGGTGCCTTGGAGGACGTCGGGTACGTCGCCCGCCACGGCATCGGCGAGGTCATGCGCCGGCTGGGTTTGGAAGGGCTGCCCTCCGGCGAGGCGCTGGCTTCCCTGGAGGCGTCGCTGGGGCGCGGTGACGACGTCGCCGTCGTCACGCGGACGGACTGGGGCGCGGTACGGACGAACTTCGCGGCGGCGCTCGGCCCCCGCTTCGACGCCCTGTGCCCCGCCTCCACCGGCGCCGGGAGCGGGGGGAGGGCGGCGCTCCTGGAGAGCCTGGCCGCCGCGCCGCAGGAAGAAGCCCTCGCCCGGGTGACGGAGGTGCTCACCGACATCCTCTGCCGGATCCTGCAGACCACCCCCGACCGCGTCCCCGCCGACCGGCGCCTGGACCGGCTGGGACTCGACTCCCTGATGGGCGCCGAGTTGCTGACGGGCGTCAACCGGGACCTGGGCTGCACCCTGCCCGCCGTGGAGGTGCTCGACAGCACCACGGTCACCGACCTGGCCCGGCGCTGCCTGCGCCGTCTGCGCCAACCGGCGCGGTGACGCGTCCGGTGCCGCCCTGGGACACCTACCCGGGGCGGCACCGGCTTGGTGAGCGCCGCCGGGGTTCCGTGGCCGGGCCGGGGGCCTGCGCCGTCAGTCCCCGTCCCCGGGCCGCTCGGTCAGCACCACCGGCAGCCGTTCGGTTCCCCACAGCACGCCGGACATCCGCCGGGGCACGGCCTCGCCCGTCGGCGCGGGGCCGTACCGGGCGAGGACCGTGAGCAGGGCCTCCACCTGGAGGCGGGCCAGGTGGGCGCCGAGGCAGAAGTGGACTCCCCTGCCCAGGGCGAGGTGCTGCGGCGACCGCGTGATGTCGAACCGGTCGGAGTCGGCGAACGCCTCCGGGTCCCGGTTGGCGGCGGCGGGCAGCACTCCGACCACCGTGCCGGCCGGCACGCGCCGGCCCGCGACGTCGGCGTCGCGGAGGGCGATACGGCTGATGAGGTGGGTGCTCGGGTCGTACCGCAGGACCTCCTCGACCGCCGCCGGGGCGCAGGCGGGGTCGGCCCGCAGGCGGGCGAGCTGTTCGGGGTGGCGCAGCAGGGCGTAGACGCCGTTGGCCATCTGCAGGGCGACCGGCCGGTGGCCGGCGACGACGAACTGCCCGATCGCCGTGGTGATCTCCTGCTCGCTGAGCGGGGTGTCCTCCGGCCCCTGGGCCAGCAGGGCGCTGACCAGGTCGTCCTGGGGCTCCCCGCGGCGTTCCTCGATCAGTGAGCGGAGGTAGTGGGCGAATTCGAGCCGTGCCGCCGTCAGGCGGGCGGTGTCCTCCTCGCCGAGCAGGTCGGGCGGGACGAACGCCAGGCTCAGCCCGGACAGGGGTCCGTACCACCGCGGCCGGTCCGCCAGCGGAACGCCGACCACGGCGCAGATGAGTTCCAGGGCCAGGGGGACAGCGAGGTCGGCCACCACCTCCGCCTCTCCCCGGTCCGCGGCGGCGCGGACGAGAGCGGTGGTGCGGTGCCGGATCGCGGGGCGCAGCCGTTCCACCGCGCGGGCGCCGAAGGGGGCGGAGACCCGGGCCCGGCGGCAGCGGTGTTCGGGCGGGTCGACGAGGAGGAACGACTGCGACTCCAGCGGGCCGCCGCCCATCCCGAAGCGCGGGTCCCCCAGGACCGCCGAGCCCGCCCGGTATCCGGTGACGAGGACGACGCCCTCCGCCGGTGACAGCGCCGGTCCCTGGGCGCGCAGGCGCGCGTAGGCGGCGTAGGGGTCGGTGAGGAACGCTTCTCCGCGCATGTCGAACGGCAGGTGGTCCCAGAAGTCGGCGCTCACCGCGATACGGCGGGGCTCGGTTCGTCCGTCCATTGCCGCCATCATCCCCCGGAGGCGGGGCGGGCATGCTGCCACACGGCCGCGTGTCCGGTTCGCCCATGAGTACGGGCCGGGGGCGTCCCACCGCACGCCCCCGGCGGTGCCGGAGCATCGCCGTCCCGCGCGCCCGTTCCGGCGCGGGAGGACGTCACCGCGTCGCCGTCGGCGGACGGTTCCGTCGTGGCCCGCCGGCAAGCCCAGGGCTCTTCCGGGCCCGTGTACGGCGGGCGTCCGCCGGAGTGAGCGCGGCGTGCGGGCCGCGTCACTCCGGATCGTTCCGGGTGCCGCCCCGCGCGGCCCGCCACTACCTTCCGGGCCGACGGGCACGTCCTCCCACCCACGGAACGGAAGCCGGCATGCGCCATCTACGGACACTCCTTCTCGGCGGGGCCCTCACCGCCGCCTCCCTCATCCCGGCTCCCGGCGCCCTGGCCGCGCCGGCCGGTACCACCGACGTCGTGCAGAGCTTCAGGAACCAGGCCACGGGCCGGTGCATCGACGACACCAACCAGGGCTTCCGGACCTGGAGTTGCAACGGCTCGACCCCGCAGAAGTGGTCCGTCCACGTCTGGGGCGACGGGACCCGGCAGCTGCGCAGTGTGAACACCGGACGCTGCGTCGAGGACACCGACAACGGCTTCCGGACCGTCGGCTCGTGCGGCTCCGCCCCGGAGCAGAGCTGGTGGGTGAAGGTCTGGGGCGACGGCACCGTCCGTTTCCAGAACCAGGCCACGGGCCGGTGCATCGACGACAGCAATCAGGGATTCCGCACCTGGGCGTGCAACGACAGCCCGTACCAGAGCTGGTCCTGACCTTCCGCCATCCCCCCTCCCCCCACCGTGAGGTGACCCATGCGAGGAAGATCCGAGCGCAAGAGAACTCCCCGACGCGGCCCGGCCGTTCGGCTTGCGAGACGCGGTACGGCGGTCCTGTCGGCCGTGACGGCCCTGACGGCGGTCGTCGCGCTGGGGCAGCCGGCCGCGGCGGGCGGCACCGGCGCCGTCCCGGGCCCGCTGGGGCATCCGGCGCCGGCCGCGGCGTACTGCGACATCCCCGCCGAACGCGACATCGCGGTGACGCGCAAGGTCTACGAGGTGGGCCAGCGCCGCAACGTCTCCGCCAAGGTGATGCTGGCCGGCTTCGAGACCGGCTGGATCGAGTCCCGGATGAACAACCTGAACTGCGGTGACCGGGATTCGCTCGGCGTCTTCCAGCAGCGGCCCTCGCAGGGCTGGGGGACGCCCGAGCAGATCCTGGACGTGGACTACGCGGCGAACAAGTTCTTCGAGGTGGCCCAGCAGATGGAGCCGCGCATGGAGGGCCGCAGCGCGGGCGCGCTCGCCCAGGCCGTCCAGCGCTCCGCCTACCCCGAGCGGTACGACCAGGCCGAGGGCGTCGCCGTGGCGCAGCGGGACGAGGCGTTCCAGCCGTACGGGAGCATAGGGGCGAAGTACGACAGCCTGGGCGGGCCGGGCGGGCCGCTCGGCGGGCCGGTGCGCGCCGAGGAGAACGCGCGCCTGGGCGGCCGTTTCCAGCAGTTCCAGAACGGGATCGTCATCTGGCGTCCGGATGTGGCCTACGCGATATACGGCGACATCCTGGCGAAGTTCTGGGCGACGGACTCCGAACAGCGCTGGGGCTTCCCCACGATGGACGAGGCGGACGCGTCGCGGGCGCCGGACGGGACGCGCGGCCGGTACCAGTTCTTCGAGCGGGGCCTCTTCCTCTGGTCGCCGCAGACCGGCGCGCACCCCGTGCACGGCGAGATCTACAAGGCGTTCCACAACGCCGGCCACGAGGCCGCGCTGGGCTACCCGCTCACCGACGAGACCGACGAAGCGGGCGGCAAGGCCCAGAAGTTCCAGAAGGCCACCATCCACTGGAACCCCTCGCGGGGCACCTGGATCACCGACAACTGACCGGAGGATCTTGATGCGAGGGAGAAGACCGTCGGTCCTCCGGCGGATGGTGACGGTGGCGGCGCTCGCCCTGGCGGCCTTGGCGACCGCCCTCACCGGGGCGCCGGCCGCCCAGGCCTCGGAGCCGGACGGGCCGATCGGGCGCGGCGAGGTCATGGACCGCTCGTGGTCGTGGGTGGCCGAGCGGGTCGCGTACAGCTGGGACGGCTGCTACCGGAACCAGTTCGGCTGCTACCGGCCGGACTGCTCGGGCTACGTGTCGATGGCCTGGAACCTGGGATCGTCCCTGAACACCTGGGCGCTGTGGAACGTCACCGTGGACATCCCGGCGGAGGACCTGAACCCCGGTGACGCCCTGCTGAAGGACTCCGACGGCACCGATCACGTGGCGCTGTTCGTCCGGTGGGCGGACGCCGCCCACACTCAGCCGCTGGTGCGCGAGGAGTACGACTTCGGCCATGTGGCCGAGGAGCGCGTGTGGCGCGACGGGCTCCGCGGCTTCACGCCCCGCCGTTACAACCGTCTGGACGACCTGATGCCCTACGGCTCGATCAGGGCCAAGTACGACGCCATGGGCGGTCTGGGCAGCGTGCTGGGACCGCCGGTCCGGGGCGAGCGCGACTCCCGGCTGGGCGGCCGTTTCCAGCAGTTCCGGAACGGCATCATCATCTGGCACCCGGACGTGGCCTACGCGATATACGGCGACATCCTGGCGAAGTACTGGGCGACGGACTCCGAACAGCGCTGGGGCTTCCCGACCATGGACGAGGCGGAGGCCTCCCGGGCGCCGGACGGGACGCGCGGGCGCTACCAGTTCTTCGAGCGGGGCCTCTTCCTGTGGTCGGCCCCGACCGGAACGCATCCGGTCCACGGCGAGATCTACAAGGCGTTCCACAATGCCGGCCACGAGGCCGCGCTGGGCTACCCGCTCACCGACGAGACCGACGAAGCGGGCGGCAAGGCCCAGAAGTTCCAGAAGGCCACCATCCACTGGAACCCCTCGCGGGGCACGTGGATCACCGACAACTAGCACACAGCGAGCAAGGACCGGCACCGTCGACGACCCGTCGACCGACCTGGAGGTCACGTTGAGCCAGCACCACCCCACCCGTAGAAGCCTGCTGAAGGCCGCAGGCGGCGCCTCCGCCGCCCTCGCCCTGGGCGCCGGGAGCGTCCTCGGCTCCGCGTCGGCGGCCCACGCGGCCGGCGACGGCTTCGGACTGCGCATCGTGGACCGCAACGAGTCCGACCCGCGCATGTGGTACTACCGCTTCCAGACCGCCGAGATCGGCGGCTGGAACCCGGCCGTGAACGTCCTGCTGCCCGACGGCTACCACGCCGACGGGCGCCGCTACCCCGTCCTCTACCTGCTGCACGGCGGCGGCACCGACCAGGACTTCATCACCTTCGACCGGCTGGGCATCCGGGCCTGGACCGCCGGCAAGCCGATCATCGTGGTGATGCCCGACGGCGGGCACGCCGGCTGGTACTCCAACCCGGTCAGCTCCTTCGTCGGCGCCCGGAACTGGGAGAACTTCCACATCAACCAGCTCGTCCGGTGGATCGACGCCAACTTCCGGACGTACGACGAGTACGACGGCCGGGCCGTCTCCGGCTTCTCGATGGGCGGCTTCGGCGCGCTGAAGTACGCGGCGAAGTACTGGGGTCACTTCGCCTCGGTGAGCTCGCACTCGGGGCCGGCCAGCCTGCGCGGTATGGCCGGCGGCCTCGCGGGCGGGGTCGTGCACTGGGCCAACGCCTCCTCGGCGGCCATCGAGCTCGGCGGCGGCATGGTCTACGGCATGCCGTGGGACCAGGCCAGGGTCAGCGCCGACAACCCCGTCGAGCGCGTCGAGAGCTACCGCAACAAGCGCATCTTCATGGTCGCCGGCACCAGCCCGGAGCCGACCTTCTGGGACCGGTTCAACGAGACGGCCGTGCTGGAGACCCAGCGGGAGTGGCGCGGCTTCCTCGGCCGGGCCGGCATCCCCCACGAGTGGCACGAGGAGCCCGGCGGGCACCGCGTCCGCGAGGACCTGTTCAAGCACGACCTCAACGGCATCATCGACCGCCTCCGCAAGGCGTGACCGCGCCGCGCGCCTGACGCCTCGTCCCTGATCCCGCCCCCGCCCCCGTCGCCGTCACCGGGGGCGGGGGGCTCTCTCGCGCCGGCGGACCATGCCCGGCCGTGTCCTGGTGGTCCGGGCGGGACCTTCCGGTTCCGCCGCTCGTGGCGGTGCCGGTGCTCGCGCTCGCGCGGTGGCGCACGCCGTGGGCCAGGGCGCGGCGGTTCCCGCGCATGGCGGAAGGCGACGGCGGGCCCCGGCGGGGTGGGGCCGGTGGCCGGCAGGCGGCCGGGCCGGCGGTGCGCCGGTTCAGGCGGACTTCTGGGCCGCCGCAGCGTCCGGATGGAGGTCGGCGAGGGTCAGCGGGTGCGCCGGCGGCCGGGGCAGGACGGCGTGGCTGGTGGCGGCGTGGTCCGGGCCGACGTGCAGGAGCTCGCCGGGGTCCAGCAGGCGCCAGCGCGGGTTGTCGTCCATGCGCTCGCTGGCGACGACGGTGGACGGGACCGCGCCGAGGTCTCCGGAGTGGACGCGCATCCGGCCGTCGCTGCCGCTGTGGTCGAGGTGGCGGTCACCGTGGTGGCCGCCCGCCGGGCGCCGCAGCACGTACAGGTCGTGGGTGTCGGGGTAGCGCAGGGCCCACAGGTCGGTGGGGGTGGCGAGGACGAAGTTCAGGGCGTAGAGCGGCAGGTGGTCGGCGATCCACGTCACGGCCGCGGCGATGCCCGCGCCCACGTCGCCGCCGTGCGCGCGGATCTCACGGGTGATCAGGGCGAAGACGCGTTCCGAGTCGGTGTCCCCGTCCACCAGCGACCGGTCCGGGCCGAGCCGGGCGTCCAGGGCGTCCAGGCCCTCGACGACACCGTTGTGGGCGAACAGCCGGCCGTCCTGGGCGAAGGGGTGGGTGTTGCGGGCGTCCAGGCGGCCGGTGGTCGCGTAGCGGATGTGGGCGACGAAGGTCGTGGACTCGGTCCGCCGCGCCTGGACGGCGAAGGCCCGGTCCGCGTAGGCGGCCAGGGGCGCCTTGCCGATCCGCGGCGTGCCGTCGGGGTCGAAGTGGCCCAGGCCCGTGCCGTCGGGGTCCCGGTGGCTCTGGGCGCTGAGGCTGTCGGGTGCGTCGAGCAGCCAGAAGGTGGCACGGGTGCGTTCGGGGGCGCTGGTGAGGCCGAACAGGCGGCACATCGGGGGTTCCTCCACGGGCTCGCGGGCTGGGTGGTACGGGCGCCGGTGGTGACGCCGACGGCGCACGGGACGGCGGGGGCGGGACCCCGGCGCCGGGGCCTCGCGCGTCCGCCGCGCGGACCCGGGGCCTCGCGCCCGGGCCGTCTTCGCAGCGCCGCCCTCACCGGGCTCTTGCCCGTGCGTCGCGTACGACACCTCCGCCTTCGTTCGGCCGGACCTCCCAGCGTAGTGCCGGGCCCGCCCTCTCCACGGCGTCCCGCCCTCCCGTCCGCGCTCCGGCGTCGGCGAACGCCGCGCGAAACACCCGCCGGCGACTCGGAAGGGGTGGGCGCGGGCCTGCCGCGGTAGGCATTCGGCGTGCAGACATTTCTCCCGTACCCCGACTTCACACGGTCCGCCACGGTCCTGGACCCGGCCCGTCTGGGCAAGCAGCGGGTCGAGGCGCTTCAGGTGCTGCGCGGCCTGACGGTGCCCGGCTACGGGTGGCGGCACCACCCCGCCGTGCGCATGTGGACCGGCTACGAGGAGGCCCTGGTCCGCTACGGCCTCGACGTGTGCGCGGTGTGGGTGGCGGAGGGGCGCGCCGACACCTGTGCCGCCACCCTGGTCACCGACTTCGCCCGGCATCGTCCCGGCGCCGCCGTCCGCGCCCAGGAGGAGCTGGCCGGCGACGGCGAGCTGCCTCCCTGGCTGGGGGACCCGGACTTCCACCGCAGCCATCAGTCGGCGCTGGTGCGCAAGGCGCCGGACGTCTACTCCCCGCTCTTCCCCGGTGTCCCCGCCGACCTGCCCTACGTCTGGCCGGCCTCCGACCGCGCCCCCTCGTGACCGCAGCGGGGTCGCTCGGGCGACCACGGTCGGGGCCGGGGGCCGCTGCGCAGCGCGCGTCCGAACCGGCAGTACGGACGGCGGCGGACGAGCGTGCCGGATCCGCGGGAACGGCCGCGCGTCCGGAGCTTTTTCGCGGGTCCGTTCGAAGCGGACATGCGGGCGTGGCGCCAATCGGCCGGAGGGTTCTTCTCCTTCGATACGTTGGCGGGTAATCACTCCTTCTGCCCTCCGCGACAGTCCCGCGAGCGGATCGGCTGTCCCTTCCCACCCCCCTCCCCCATGGACGGCACCGATGCCTCTCCCCCGCGTCCTCCCGCGCCGTGGTCCCACCGGCCGGCCCGTGCCCCTGCGCGGCCGCCCGAACGCCGTACTGGCCGTCGAGTCCGTCGCGGTCTTCATGGTCATGCTCGACAACCTGGCGATGAACAACGCCCTTCCGGAGATCGGCAGCGATCTGTCGGTGGGGGTGACCCGCCTGGAGTGGGTCGTCGCGTCGTACACCCTCGTCCTGGCCGCCTTCCTCCTGGCCGGCAGCATCGTCAGCGAACGGGTGGGGCGGCGCAGGCTGTTCCTGGCCGGGCTGGTGGCGTTCACGGCGGGTTCCTGGCTCGGCGCGATGGCCGACAGCTGGGGGACGCTCGTCGTCGGCCGTGTCGTCCAGGGGGCCGGGGGCGCGGCCCTGATGCCGTCCAGTGCCGCGCTGCTACGCCAGGTGTTCCCGGACGGCGCGCGGCGCGCCAAGGCCCTGGGGCTGCGAGGGGCGGCCAGCGGTCTGGGGCTGGCGCTCGGGCCGGTGGTCGGGGGGCTGCTCGTGGACAGGTTCGGCTGGCACAGCGTGCTCCTCGTCAACGTGCCCATCGGCGGCTGCCTGTTGCTGTTCGGGGCCCTGTCGCTGCCCGCCGCTCCGCCGCGGCGCGACCGGGCCCTGGACCTGCCCGGGCAGGCGCTCTCGGCGGCCGGGGTGGGCGGGCTGATCTACGCGCTCGTCCAGGGGCCCGCGCACGGCTGGAGCGACCCCTTCGTCCTCGCCGGGTTCGGCGCGGCCGCCGTCGCTCTGCCGGCGCTCGTGGCCGTGGAGCGGCGTACCGCCGATCCGATGATCGACCTGTCGTTCTTCCGTGACCGGCCGTGCGCGACGGCGGCGCTGGCCTGTTTCACGACGAGCCTCGCGCTCTTCGGCGCGATCTTCTTCCTCTCCCTCTACCTCCAGTACATCCTGGGCTGGTCGGCGGCCGGGGCGGGGGCCGTGTTCCTGCTGGGTTCGGCGTTCATCGTGGCGTCGGCCCCCCTGGTCGGCGCACTCTCGGCGCGCTGGGGCCCGTTCCGGCCCCTGCTGGTCGGGGTCGCGTTGAGCCCTCCGGCGCTCGCGGGTCTGGCCCTGCACGGCGAGAACGCGCGCTACGCCCAGTACTGGTGGGTGCTTCCGATCATCGGTACGTGTGTGGGTTTCACTTTCGTTCCCGTCAACGTCATCGTCATCGAGCGGGTCCGCGGCAGGCGGGCCGGCATGTCGATGGCGATCGTGGAGATGCTGCGGGAGCTGGGCGGGGTGACCGGTGTGGCGGCGCTGGGGGCGGTGCTCAACTCGCGGATGCGCGACTCCCTCATGGACAAGGCGCGCGCCGGTCTTCCGCCGGGCCGGGCGCGGGAGGCCGTCGACCGTGCCCTTGCCCACGGGCCGACGGCGGCGCTCGACGCGCCGGGCGGCGGCGCCTTCGGCCGCTGGTTCCGGCAGGCGTTCGTCGACGGGCTGCACGCGGCGCTGTACACCGGGGCCGCGGTGACCGCGGCGGTGGCGCTCCTGGCGTTCCTGCTGCTCCGCGCGGAGGCGGCGGGTCCGGTCAAGGGGCGGGCGGACGCTCTGCGCCCATTGGGCTGACCGGGGTGCGCCCTGCCGTCGGTTCGGCGGCTCCGCGGGGCGTGGTGACGCGTCGCCGCCTACGGTGCGGGCCCACCCCCTTGCCGTCCGGTGCCGCCTCGTGGAAGTCCCGGCGCCTCCTGGGCGTCAGGACAGATCCTTTCGCCCCAGCCAGGCGGGCCGCACCGGCACGCCGTCCGCGTCCAGGACGGGCTCGCCCGGTCCGGGCCCGGGGCGAGGCTCGGGCTCGGCTTCCGGCTCGGGCTCGGGGCGCGGCTCCGCTTCCGGCTCGGGCCTGGGTTCCCGCTCCGCGTCCGGCTCGGGCTCCCGATCGGTCCGCTTGATCGGCCGAGCGCTGTCCTCCAGCAGCCGCGCCACCGTGAACCGGGCGGCGTGGGACTGCCAGGAGCCGTCGACGACCAGCAGGAAGCCGTCGGCGTTACGGAACAGGCGACGGCGCTTCGGGTTGATCGGGTGCGTGGGCTGGTAGTTCCGGGCGATCTCCTCCAACCGCGCCAGCGCGTCCTCCCGTTCCCCTCTCATCTGGGCCAGCACACGGGCCTCGATGTGCTTGCGGTCCCCCAACGCGACAGTCGATTCGACGATCAGTCCCCATACCGCCATGCCCCGCCCCTCTCTTCGACAAGGGGACTCTAGTTCGTGGTGACCGGTCGTCGGTGTGGCGGTCCTCCGGGCCCCGCCCTTCCCCTCAGACGCGTCACCACCGGACGAGGAGCCGGGCCGGGGCGATGACGTTGATGCCCGGTTCGTCGACACACGGCTGGTCCGGGACCACGTGCAGGGCCGGATGGCGGCGCAGCAGGGCCGTGAACGCGACGCGGACGGCGGTGCGCGCGAGGTGGGCGCCGAGGCAGTAGTGCAAGCCGTGGGAGAAGTGGAGGCTGGCGCCCAAGGCGGGGCGGGTGGTGTCGTGTTCGTCGGGGCACGCGAAGCGCCGCTCGTCCCGGTCGGCGGAGGCGATCATGGCCCACAGGGCGGCGCCGGCCGGGATCCGGACGCCGGACAGCTCGGTGTCGGCGGCGGCCGTGCGGAACACCCCGAGGGCGGGTCCACAACGGCGCATGGTCTCGGCGAAACACGCGTCGAACCGGGCGGCGTCCACCGGCAACCCGTCGTGGCGGCCGGGGTCGCGCAGGAGTTCCCAGCAGAGAACGGTCAGGGCGTAGCCGGTGGGGCCGATGCCGGCCGTGACGACGTCGAAGCTGACGAGACTGATCAGTTCCCGCTCGGTGTAGGCGTCCTGGGCGACGAGGTGGCTGATGAGATCGTCCCCCGGCCGCCGTCCGCGTTCCCGGATGGCGGCGGAGAGGTAGGCCTCCCACTCCTCCACGTCGCGGGCGTAGGCGAGTTGGCGGTCGGGGGGCGGTGTGCCGAAGAAGAACTCGCTGACGGCCCGGTGGTAGCGCAGGATCCGGTCGCGGTCGGCGTCCGGGAATCCGGCCAGGTCCATGATGAGGGCGGTGGCGAACGGGCGGGCGTAGTCGGCGACGAGGTCCGCCGGCGGCGTGGCGGGGAGCCGTTCGGCGTGGCGGGCGGCGAGGCCCCGGATCCGGGGTTCGAGACGGGCGACGGCCTGGGCGGAGAAGAAGGGAGCCGCGGGCCTGCGCAGGCGGTCGTGGGCGGGACGGCCGTCGAAGCCCATGTTGGGGGCCGTGAAGGTGGCGGTCTTCGCCAGGATGGCGCGGACGTCGGGTGCGTGGGCGCCGAGGATCACGGAGCGGGTCGAGGCGGGGAAGAGCTCCGCGTCCTTGAGGATCCGGAGCACGTCCTCGTAGCGGGTGACGATCCAGACGCCGAGCTCCTCGCTGAAGAACACCGGTGCCTGGTCGCGCAGTTGCCTGAGCAGGCCGTGCAGCCCGGCGGAGGACGGCGCGAGGAGGGCCGCGGACACGGCGGCGGACGGCGGGGCCGGGTGGTTCGCCTCCGTGCGGCCGGCACTCCGTTCGGGCTGGGGACGGGACGTCTCATCACTCATGTGTTCCCCCGAGACAAGGCGGCGTGGCGCTGAGGTCGACGCCTTGGGCCGCCGAGTGTGACACAGGCCGGGGGCAGGACGAGGGTACGGACGGCCCGTACTCCGCGGCCACGGAACCCCTTGGGGCGGGCATGGAGGCGGGCCGGTACGCGGCACACGGGCCTCGGCGGTACCGGGCCGGCCCGCCCGCGGGGTACGGCGAGGGCCGCGCGCCTCCCGGCCGCCGGACGCGCTCCGTTCCCCTGCGGACGACGAACGGGCCACGCCGTCCGCTCGTCCACCACATCGTCCGTAGCCGGCCGGCCCGCTCCCGTCTCCCGTCGCGGGGCGGGAACGCGGAGGTGCCGGGTGTTCAGCGGCCGTCCGGCACCGACGACCGGCCCCTGCCGCCGGGCGCCGGCCGCGCCCCCGCCGACCACCTGCGCCCGCGCGCCGACGCCCACCGCCCGGTGGACACCCTGCCGGCGGTGGACGAAGACCGCGTCCTGGCGGGCGTATGGACCTCTGATCTGGCGCTTCCTATCGTGTGGCACCGCACGGACACGCCCCTCCCCCTCCGGAAGCGGTGACCATGACCACCCCGGCCCTGCCCGACCC
>NZ_JBPQTX010000007.1:0-61092 GCF_051386555.1 Streptomyces sp. URMC 126 | reverse complement strand
GGGGTCGCTCCGTTTACGGAGTTCGACGAGGCCGAAATTACACGCAACTCCCCTTGCCAACCGCCCGGTTGAAGGTGCATGGCAGCCCACTGGGGCGCTCATGTCAAGCATCGAGCGTACGCGCCCCGACGCGCGCCGTTGACGTCTGAGCCCAAACTGGGCAAGGCTCCCGCAACCGGTTGCACCTGTGAGCGTCGGAGGCTTTCGTGGAACTTCGGTTCGTCGGCAAGGACCCTGAGTCGGACGACCACGGTTCGCCCGCGGTCTGGGTGGACAGCGGAACGAGGGATCTCTTGTTCCAGGGCGCTAGGGTGGACGCGTCCACGGAGCGAGCATGCACACGGGATGTCGCCATGCCCGACCACGAGGCAGTGGTGTGAGTGCCGAGGCGCATGATTCCCCTTCTTCGAGAGGCGCTTGGTGTCGCAGAGCTTGAGTAACTTCGCAGACCTGCTCCGCTCCGCCGAGCGCTCGGCCGTGCACCTTGAGATGCGCGATGTCTATGCGGTCGAGAGCGAGACCGAGCGCATCGCGGCCTGGAAGGGAGGTCACCGCCTCGACCCGGTGGACCGCGGCTCCTGGTGGCGTTCGTGGCACGACCTGGTCCACGAAGTGACCGGCAAGGGCGTGGTCATGCGCCGTGCCCGCATCGTCTCCGAGCCGGTCAGCGAATACATCCGCTATGAGCATTCGGGCACGTTTACCAACATCGCGGCAGGAGAGGACGTGCGCTGGCTGCCCCGGCGCAACGCGTCCGATATCCCCCTCCCTGGGAACGACTTCTGGCGTTTCGATGACCGGCTGGTCCAGTTCAACATCTTCGCCGGTGACGGTCGGTGGGTGCACACGGACCAGACCGAAGCCCCGGAGGTGGCGGCCCTCTGCGCGACCGCTTTCGAAGCCGTATGGGAACGGGCGGTCCCGCACGAGAAATTCGCCGTTTGATCGAAGCGGAACCCAGCACGTGTCACGCTCTCCGCTTTCCAGTGCTCAGGTGGCTCGGGCGTCCGTTGCCGCCCGTCTGGACGAGATCCGGCGGGACGCGGGGCTCACCGGGCAGGAACTGGCCGAGCGCTGCGGCTGGCACAAGTCGAAATCGTCCCGCCTCGCACGAGGGAAGACGCTTCCGTCCGATGCCGACATCCGGGCTTGGTGCGCCGCGTGCGGGGCTCCGGAGCAGGCCGGCGACCTCATTGCCGCGTCCCGCAACGCCGAGTCGATGTACGCGCAGTGGAAGCACCTCCACCGCCACGGTCTGCGGCGGACGCAGGAAAGAACGGTACCGCTCTACCAGCGCACAGGGCACTTCCGGGTCTACGCTTCCAACCTCGTCCCCGGAATGCTGCAAACCGCGGGGTACGCCCGGGGTGTACTCCGTTCCATCACGGACTTCAGGGGCACACCCGACGAGGTGGACCAGGCAGTCCAGGCGAGGCTCGACCGTTCCCGCGTCGTTCGCGAAGGCGGTCGTCGTTTTGCCCTCTTGGTGGAGGAGGCGGTTCTCCGCTATCGCGTATGTGATGACGACGCCCTGGCCGAGCAACTGGGGCACATGCTCGCCGTGATGGCGCAGCCGAACGTGTCCCTCGGGGTGATCCCGTTCGAGGCGCGGCGAACCGTGTGGCCCCTGGAAGCGTTTTACGCTTTCGACGACGGCCAAGTCGCGGTCGAGACGCTGACAGCCGAGATCAATGTGACGGCTCCGGGCGAAGTCCACACCTACCTCCGCGCCTTCGCGGAGCTCTCGCGGATCGCCCTCCACGGCCCGCCCGCACGCGCCCGGATCACACAGGCGATCGACCTGCTCGGCTGATCGTGCAACCGCACGCAACCTGCTGGACCGGTTTTCCGCCGCGTCCCTAGCCTCCCGAGCATGAAGTCGAACATGCGGGGCCGCAGGCTCCCTGACTGGCGCGTGGAACTCACTCCCTTCCGCCGCCCCTTCCTCGACGCCCACGGCAACGTCTGCGTCCCGTTGTGGCTGTGCAAGGACGGTGTGCACGTCGCCGACACCACCTTGCGCCTCCGGCCGTCCGAAGCGGCCCCCTTCAGGGACCACATCGACGGCGTGCTCGCCGAGGTTCGGCCGGCCGAGGGAAGGAACCGGACATGAGGAGCACCGTCGCCGCCGACGGCACCCGCCTGGTGACCGTCTACAGGCGGGAGCCCGGCGTCACCCCTGACAAGGCGCGGACGAAGCAGGTGCCGATCCAGGAACTGGGGCGGGTGCGGGGGGAGTGGGTGGTGTGCAGGTGTCCCTTGTGCTGGGCTTGAGAAGGGGGCGCGCGGTGGCTGCCTCCGGTGCCGTCCGGGCCTCACCCCGCGCGATCTCGAACCGCATTATCCGGTGGCGGTCACGTGCCGACAACCGGCTGCCGGATGATGTGGGACACGCCCCTCCAGCCTCATCCTGTTCTGTGGACACAGATATCGGCAGCCCGCGAGCCGGGCTGTGCTGAAGGGAGTCGGGACATGGGGAGAATCCGGGCGTTATTCACCGCCGCCGTCATCGCCGTGACCGCGCTGACGGCGGCCGGTCCGGCCGGTGCCGCCGGTGGCGCCGGTGCGGCTGGTGCGACGCGGGCGCCGGGTGGGTCGGACCGGGAGGTCCGGGAAGCGTTGGAAACGATCACCACGAAGGGCGGAGTGCCGGGCACCCAGGCCGTGTTCGGCAACAAGAGCGGTCCGTTGCGGGTGCTCAACAGCGGCGTGGGGGACATCGGTACGGGCAAGCCGTTCCCGAAACCCGCCACCGCTCGCATCGGTTCACAGACCAAGGTGTTCGTGGCCACGGTCGTTCTGCAGTTGGTGGGGGAGGGGAAGGTCGAGCTCGACCGGGACATCGACCACTACCTGCCCGGCCTGATCCGGCAGAGCGGCAACGACGGGCGGAAGATCACCGTCCGGCAGCTCCTCCAGCACCGCAGCGGCCTGCCGGAGCACGAGGACGATCTGTACGCGATGGGCATCGAGAAGGTCCGCTACAAGCACTTCACGCCGCAGGACCTGATGGACCTGTCCCTGGACGAGCCGCCGGTCTTCGAACCGGGCACCGACTGGTCGTACAGCAACACCAACTACATCGTGGCTGGCATGCTCATCGAGAAGATCACCGGACGGTGGTGGGGCGACGAGGTCAAGGACCGGATCATCAAGCCGCTCGGGCTGAAGGACACCGCGGTTCCGACCGGTTACGAGATTCCGGGGCCGCATCCCCGGGGCTACATCAATCTGGAGGACGGCCGGCGGATCGACATCACCGAGTTCGACATCTCGATGGCCGACGCGGCGGGGAACATGACGTCGAGCGGACCGGACCTGGTCAAGTTCTACGACACTCTCATCAACACCAACAAGCTGCTCAAGCCCGCCCAGTTGACCGCCATGAAGACGACGTCGAAGACGGGCGGCAGCATCGAGTACGGCCTCGGCATCATCAAGGCCAAGAAGCCCTATGGCGAATTCTGGGGCCACGACGGGCAGGTCTTCGGCTGGACGACGGCCGCGGGCGTCACCACCAAGGGCGGACGGGCGGCCGTTTTGCTCAACGACACCATCACGACCAAGGAACAGAACGATCAGCTCGACACCGCCATGGACAAGGCGATCTGTTCCTGACCTCTCCTGATCTCTCCTAACCTCCGTCAGACCGCCGTCGCTTCCAGGACCGAGGTCAGGGAAGGTGTCCGCAGGATGCCGTGAAGCCGGAAGCCCGTGCGGGTGGGGAGGCCGTGACGCCGGTCAGTCCTGATGCTCGGCGAGACCGCGCGCAGCAGCCCGCCCCGCCCGCCCGCCACGTCGACGACCGTCCCGCCGTCCGGAAACCGGCAGACGCGGGCGATCCGCAGGTTCGCTTCGCGGACCTGCTCGGCCGTCTCCTCGGACGTGGCCTGAGCGCCGGCTTCCCCAGCAGGATCCGGCGTTCGGGGTGGCCGGGGATCTGAACGGTCAGCCGGGGCGTGTTGGCCGGAGATCAGCCGCCGGTCCGGAGGGCGTCCAAGTGCCGTTGCAGTACCTGCGAGAGCAGCTTCGGCGGATAGCGGTCGGGCAACAGCGTTGCCTGGAAAGCGAGTCCGTCGAGGAGGGCGGCCAGTCGCGTGCTTTCGAGTTCGATGTCCATGTCGTCCGGTAGCCCGCCGGCGCACCGCGCTTCGTGCAGCACGCGCGAGATCAGCTTGTGCAGGCCGGCCTGCATTTCGGCGGCGCAGGGTCGCAGTTGGGGGCGGGTGTGTGCGGCGGTGGTGAAGGCGAGCCAGAGTACGGACTCCCGGCGGCGGGTCTCGTCCAAGGGAAGGAGCTCGGCCAGGAGCTCTTGTGTCGCGGCCCGGCGGTCGGTGTGGCCGTCGGGAGCGTCGGGGGCCAGGAGCCGGTCGGCGTGGGTTCTGATGCGGTCGCCGATGCGCTGGGCCAGCTCCCTCATCGTGAAGGTCATCAACTCGTCGTGGTTGGCGAAGTAGTGGCGGACCGAGCCGACGGCGAGTCCGGCTTCATCGGCGACGTTGCGCAGCGACGCGTGCTCCAGCCCATGCCGTGCGGCGACGTCCAGGACTGCCTGGGCTACCACCCTGCGGCGGGCCGCAGGATCGACGATCTTTGGCATGGTTGCCTTTATAGCACGACTGGGCTAATACTTATTTAGCTCAGTCGCGCTATATAGATGGGTGGCATCTGCGTGAACCCCTGGCTGCTCACTGCGATCATCGTGGCGGTCGTGATCGCGGCCGTGATCAAACGGCTGATCGGAGAACCGGTCAACGCGCGGGAGCTCTTCGCGGCCCCGGTGGTCCTGACCGGGATCGGCATCCTGTCCCTCGTCAAGAAGACGGATCTGACCGCCGCCGATATCACCTGGATCGTCACGGGCGCCGTCCTCGGCGTTGCGCTCGGCGCACTCCGAGGCGCCACTGTTCAGTTGGTCGAAAAAAGGGGCGTCCTGTGGCAGCGGTACACCGGCCGTACCTTCGTCGCCGTGCTCGGCACTCTGGCGGTCTCGGCCGGCTTCAACGTCCTGGCGGTGAAGATGGGCATGCACGAGTACGCACGGCCCCTCCAGCTCGCTATCGGCGTGAGCTTCCTCGGCGAGTCCCTCGTGGTCGGCCGCCGCGGCATGTCTTCGGGGATCCCCTTCGCCCCGGCGCGAACGCGCTGACCTGTGGCCGTGTCCCGTGCTCGTACGGCTCGAAGCCGCTCGGCCGGCCCCTTTCGCCGGATCACGAGGCCGCCCGCCCGCGCTGCCGACGCGCCGACGCCCCGGACGGCGGCGATTCGGCACGACGAGTACGCCTTGCCGCCACCCAGGTCATCGGGGCGCGTTTGCGGATGACCGTTGGTCGGACGTGGGACGCGGAGGCGTTCGGGGGCCGGGTCCGTCCGTCGGATCCCCCCCCCATGAGCTGTGCCGAGATCGTTCGTTCATGAGCCCGATCGGCTCGGAACCCGGGGCCGGAATCCTCGTCTTCGCGCCGACGTCGAGAAGATCAACCACTTGTCCTCAACCAAACTTGAGGTTCTACGGTCCTTGTGTGACCTGCCTCAGCGCGCAGGTTCCGCACGAAGCGCAAGGAGTGACACCATGACGACCCACCAGAGCCCCGACGCCGATCTGGTCGGGCAGCCCGCCGCGTACTGGACCGGTGTCGCCTACGAGGCGCTCATCGCGTACACCCGGGCCCGGCAGGCCGAAAAGGGGTACACCCAGCCCCAGTTCTGGCTGCTGCGCAATCTGTCCGTGAACGACATCTCGCCCGACGGCGAGGGGATGACGCTGCCCGAGCTGAGGAAGGCCATGGCCTCCTACATTCGGCCCGAGGACGATCTGGCGGCGGAGGCCGAGGTGCTCCTGGAGCGCGGCTGGCTGACCCGGGACGCCGAGGGCCGGCTGTGGCTCACCGAGGACGGCGAACAGGCCCGCGTCGACCTCGCGCGCAACGCGCCGGCGATCCGCGCCGCCCTCCACGAGGGCATCGACGAGGCGGACTACGTCACCACGGTGAAGGTGCTCCAGCGGCTGATCCGCAATGCGGGCGGAACGGTCGCCTGACGGACCCACGGCCCGGGCGGGTGCCCGGCCGGGTCGGCCGACGTGCTTTTCCGGCGATGAACCGCTGGGACCGCCTCCACTACGTCCGCGTCGCAGTCATCCTCGCCGCCTTCGGTCTGCTGGTCGCCGCCCTTGCCTGAATTCGCGGGGCGAGACCGCACGGGTGGCACCGTCGCGTGGACGTCGCTCGGCGCGGGAGCGGTCGGGCCGGCGGGGCGGTGGTCCGGGGGAGAAGTCAGGGCCGAGAGGCCGTACGCGAGCCGCGTTCAGTCGCTCGGGCGCGTCCAGGCCATCGCGAAGCTCGTCGGCACGCCCGCCGCGACCGCCTCCTTGCGGTACGCGCGCGGCGAGCGGCCGACGATGTCGCGGAATGTGCGGCTGAAGGTGCCCGGGCTGCCGAAGCCGACCTCGAAGCAGATGTCGGGCACGCTGCGGTTCGTGTCGCGTAGCAGGGACATCGCGTGTTCGACGCGCCGGCGCTGGAGGTGGCGGTGCGGCGTCTCGCCGGACGTGGTGCGGAAGACGCGGATGAAGTGGGCCTCCGAGGGCCAGGGCCGTGATGTCCAGCGGGCGCGCGTAGGCGCGGTCCATGGCGTTTCGCGCCCGGAGCATACGGCGGTTGGTGTCCTCGGTGGCGCCGCTCACCCGGCCAGGGCCGCTACCGTACGGTCACCGGGTACGTGACCGACCGGGCCAGCTCCGGGGAGTAACAGCCGGCCTCGCGGTCGCTGCCGCACCGGTTGGTGAGGTTGATGCGCGTGGTGCCGGGGTTCCCGGCCACGAACGTGAAGTACAGGGCGTAGCTCGAACCGGCCGCCTCCCGTTCGCGGGCGGTCTGGTAGCTGCTGGTGCCGGCGGGCCGGACGACGTTCCGGTCGGGTCCCGGGGCGGACAGGCTCCAGTCCAGGCGCGCGGACGCGCTCTGCCGCATCTCGATCGTGAAGCGCTCGCCGTGCCGGACGGTGAGCGTTCCCTCCGTGCGGTCGCGCGGGTTCGGCTGCGCCGGGTCGTACGGCGGCATCCGGTCCTGGTGGACGGTGCCGAGCATGCCGCGGCGGTCCTCGTCCCCGCCCTCGGCCGCGTGGCTCTCCTTGCCCTTGTCCTTGCCGGGGGCGTGGCTCCCGCTTCCTCCTCCGCCTCCGCAGGCGGTCAGAGCGAGCGTCAGCAGGGCCGCTCCCGCGGGCAGGAGGGCGGTGCGGACGACGGGTCTCTTCGCTGTGTTCACGGGGTCATGTTCGCCGGTGCGGGGGATCGGGTGGTACCCGCGGTCCCTTACGCGCGGTGGCGATGTCAGTGGCGGGTTCTAACGTGCTGTCATGACGTCCTACTTCACGCGGTACGCGCAGGGTGAACACGAGCAGGTCTGGAACGAGTTGCGCCGGCTCGGTCCGGTGCCCGGGGCGCTCCGGGAGGATGTGGAGGCGGTGGCCACGGCCACCATGGAACGGGTGGCGCGGCACGTCGTCCGGCTCGCGGAGGCGCTGCCCGAGCTGGGGTTCGTCCAAGCCTCGGAGGGGATGGCGCCGCACCGGCCGCCCACCGAGGGCACTCCGGCCGCCGTGCGCGCCATGGAAGAGGCCGTCGGCGTGCTGCCCGCCGCGCTCAAGGCGAGCTTCCTGACCGTCGGCGACGTGTCCTTCCTCGGCGACTGCCCGGTGCTCGGGCTGCACTATCACCACGGCCCGCCGCCCCGGACGGGCCCGCCCGGCGTCGAGTACCCGGATCCGCTGGACATCGCGGGCGTCGAGCACCTCGCGTACGAGTGGGAGGCATACACCGAGGATCCGGACTACGCGAACGGCGACGCGGAGGAGGAGTTCCTCTTCTCCCTCGCGCCCGACGAGCTCCACAAGGCCAACGTCAGCGGCGGTACCCATGACGTCGCCCTCCCCGACCCCAGCGCCGATCCGGAGGTGTACGGGGTGGCCGGGCGCGCGGGGATCACGCTCGTGGAGTATTTGAGGACGTCCATAGCCTGGGGCGGGCTTCCCGGCTGGGAGTTCGCCCGGGGTCCGGCGCCGGACGCGCTCGCCCGGCTGGCCGTCCGGCCCGATTTTTGAGCCGCCCTGACTTCTGAGCCGTCCCGCGTCCTGGGCCGTCCGCGTAAGGAGAGCGTCGCTATACGTGATTACAGACGTGATTCAGGTGACTTGGGTCACTCTCTGAGCAAAAGGAGGCATGAGCGCCCCGCTTTCGGTTAGGCGCGCCCCGTTGACGGCCGAGCTCTGTGCTGAGGCGGTCGTCGGCGGGACCGCACGGAGACCGGAAGCAGAGGAAGAACATGTCGTCAGTCGAGACGATCCACGTGAACGGCAGGTGGCGCGCCGCCGCCTCCGGCGCTCAGCGGGAGGTGCTCGACCCGGCCGACGCCAAGGTCCTCGCCGTGGTGGCCGAGGGCGGTACCGAGGACACGGACGCGGCCGTGGCCGCGGCCCGGGCCGCGTTCGACCACGGCCCCTGGCCGCGGACGCCCGTCGCCGAGCGCGCCGCGCTGCTGCGCCGCGTCGCGGACCTGCTCCAGCGGGACCGCGAGGAGATCGCCCTCACCGAGAGCCGCGACACCGGCAAGACGCTGGAGGAAGGCCGGGTCGACGTCGACGACGTCACCAACGCCTTCCGCTACTTCGCCGACCTCGTCGTGAACGAGAGCGGCGGCCGGGTCGTCGACGCCGGCAGCCCCGACGTGCACAGCGTCGTCGTGCACGAGCCGGTCGGCGTCTGCGCGCTCATCACGCCGTGGAACTACCCGCTGCTCCAAGCCAGTTGGAAGATCGCCCCGGCGCTCGCCGCGGGCAACACCTTCGTGATCAAGCCGAGCGAGGTCACGCCGCTGTCGACCGTGCACCTGATCCGCCTCCTCGTGGAGGCCGGCCTGCCCGCCGGCGCCGCCAACATCGTCACCGGCGCGGGCGACCCCGTCGGCGCCCGGCTGTCCGAGCACCCCGACGTCGACCTGGTCTCCTTCACCGGCGGCCTGGCCAGCGGCACCCGCGTGATGCGCGCCGCCGCCCCCACGGTGAAGAAGGTCGCGCTCGAACTCGGCGGCAAGAACCCCAACGTCGTCTTCGCCGACGCCTGCGCCACCGACGAGGGCTTCGACACCGCCGTCGACCAGGCCCTCAACGCCGCCTTCATCCACAGCGGCCAGGTCTGCTCGGCCGGCTCCCGGCTGATCATCGAGGCGTCCGTCCGCGAACGCTTCGTCGCCGAACTCGCCCGCCGCGCCGAGCGCATCCGGCTCGGCCGCGGCACCGAGCCCGGCGTGGAGTGCGGACCGCTGGTCTCCGCCGCCCAGTTGGAGAAGACAGAGGCGTACGTGGCCTCCGCGCTCGCCGAGGGCGCGGTGCTGCGCTGCGGCGGCGCCCGCCCCGAGCCCAGCGAGATCCGCCCCGCCACGGGTTACTTCTACGAGCCGACCGTCCTCGACCGCTGCACGCGCGGCATGAAGGTCGTCCGGGAGGAGACCTTCGGCCCCATCCTCACCGTCGAGACCTTCCGCACCGAGGACGAAGCCGTCGCGCTCGCCAACGACACCGAATACGGGCTCGCCGGCGCCGTGTGGACCCGGGACGCCGGCCGCGCCCGCCGCGTCGCCGGACGGCTGCGGCACGGCACGGTGTGGATCAACGACTACCACCCCTACCTGCCCCAGGCGGAGTGGGGCGGGTTCGGGAAGTCCGGCATCGGCCGGGAGCTCGGACCCTCCGGGCTCGCGGAGTACCGCGAGGCCAAGCACATCTACCAGAACCTCGCTCCCGCGCCCGTGCGCTGGTTCGCCGGCTGACCCCGGCGGCCCGGGCCCTTCCTCGGATGCCGGCGCGCCGTCGCGGCCCACCCCCCGCCCGGCGCGCCGGACGTAACCGGCCTCGCCGTCGACCCGGCACCCCGGCCGGAACCGGGCAGTCGGAGACCGGCACCCCGGCACCCCCGGACGTACCCATCGCAAGCCCTCACCGCAAGCCCCCCACCCCCAAGCCCGCTACCCGCTCACGTGCCACCACCGGCCGTGAGGCGGAAGCGCAGTACCTTCCGCGACCACTCCACACCTGAGGAGCGTCACCGCATGCCCCCCGCAGTTGAGAAGATCACGGCCGACTACGTAGTCGTCGGCGGCGGAACCGCCGGTTCGGTCATCGCGTCCCGCCTTGTCGAGAACCCCGACACCAGCGTCGTCGTCATCGAGGGCGGCCCCACGGACATCGACCGCCCCGACGTCCTCACCCTGCGCCGCTGGCTCGGCCTGCTCGGCGGTGACCTCGACTACGACTACCCGACCGTCGAGCAGCCGCGCGGCAACTCGCACATCCGCCACAGCCGCGCCCGCGTCCTCGGCGGATGCTCCTCGCACAACACCCTGATCTCCTTCAAGCCGCTGCCCGGCGACTGGGACGAGTGGGCCGCCGCCGGCGCCGAGGGCTGGGACTGGGCGTCCATGGACCCGTACTTCGAGCGGCTGCGGAACAACATCGTCCCGGTCGACGAGAAGGACCGGAACGCCATCGCCCGCGACTTCGTCGAGGCCGCCCAGACGGCGGCCGGCGTGCCGCGCGTCGAGGGCTTCAACAAGAAGCCGTTCCACGAGGGTGTCGGCTTCTTCGACCTCGCGTACCACCCCGAGAACAACAAGCGCTCCTCCGCTTCCGTGGCCTACCTCCACCCGCACATCGAGGCCGGCGACCGCCCCAACCTCCGCATCCTGCTGGAGACCTGGGTGCACAAGCTGGAGCTGGACGGCACCCGCGCGACCGGCGTCCGCGCCCGTACCAAGGACGGGCGGGAGCTGCTGGTCGAGGCCGGCCGCGAGGTGATCCTCTGCGCCGGCGCGGTCGACACCCCCCGGCTGCTGATGCACTCCGGTATCGGCCCCAAGGCCGACCTGGAGGCGCTGGGCATCCCCGTGGTCCACGACCTGCCGGGCGTCGGCGAGAACCTGCTCGACCACCCCGAGTCGGTGATCGTCTGGGAGACGAACGGACCGATCCCCGAGAACTCGGCGATGGACTCCGACGCGGGCCTGTTCGTGCGCCGCGACCCGGACGCCACCGGGCCGGACCTGATGTTCCACTTCTACCAGATCCCGTTCACCGACAACCCCGAGCGCCTGGGCTACGAGAAGCCCGCGCACGGCGTGTCGATGACCCCCAACATCCCCAAGCCCCGCAGCCGCGGCCGCCTCTACCTCACCAGCGCCGACCCCGAGGTCAAGCCCGCCTTGGACTTCCGGTACTTCACCGACGAGGAGGACTACGACGCGCGCACGCTCGTCGACGGCATCCGCCTCGCCCGCGAGATAGCGAAGACCGAGCCGCTGGCCGGCTGGCTCAAGCGCGAGGTCTGCCCGGGCCCGGAGACCACCTCCGACGAGGAGCTCAGCGAGTACGCGCGCAAGGTCGCCCACACCGTCTACCACCCGGCGGGCACCTGCAAGATGGGGGCCGTGACGGACGAACAGGCCGTCGTCGACCCGGAGTTGCGGGTGCGTGGTCTGGAGGGGGTGCGCATCGCCGACGCGTCGGTCTTCCCGACCATGACGGCGGTCAACCCGATGATCGGCGTGCTGATGGTGGGGGAGAAGTGCGCGGAACTGCTTGTATCGGGCCCGACCGAGAGGGGTGACGGCCAGTGAGCGGAACCGACACCGTCAACCGGACGCCCGACGCGGAGTCCTCGCGGACCACCGCCGCCACCACCGCCACCGCGAAGCCCGCCACCGGGCCCGGCCGCCCGGCGGCGGCCGAGAAGCCCGCCGCCACCGCCCCGGTCACCGCCGCCGATCGCGCCCCCGAGCCCGACCGGGCCCGCGAGGCCGACCGCACCACCGAACCCGGCGGCACCGCCGCCCCCGTCTTCTCCGTCCGCAACCTGTGGAAGGTCTTCGGCAACCGCCCCGAGCGCGTCCCGGGCAGCGACCTGGCCGAGCTCACCCCCGAGGAGCTGCGCGAGAAGGCCGGCTGCACCGTCGCCGTCCGGGACGTGTCGTTCGACGTCCGGCCGGGTGAGGTCTTCGTCGTGATGGGCCTCTCCGGCTCCGGCAAGTCCACCCTCGTCCGGTGTCTCACCCGCCTCATCGAGCCCACCAGCGGCAGCATCGCCATCGACGGCGAGGACGTCCGCTCCATGGACAAGAACGCCCTCCGCGAACTGCGCCGGCACCGCGCCGCCATGGTCTTCCAGCACTTCGGCCTGCTGCCGCACCGCACCGTGCTCGACAACGTCGCGTACGGCCTGGAGATCCAGGGCATGGCCAAGGCCGAACGCCGCGCCCGCGCCGCCGAGATGGTCGACAAGGTCGGCCTGGCGGGCATGGAGGCCCGGCGCCCCAGCCAGCTCTCCGGCGGCCAGCAGCAGCGCGTCGGCCTGGCCCGCGCCCTCGCCGCCGACCCCGAAGTCCTGCTGTTCGACGAGCCGTTCAGCGCCCTCGACCCGCTGATCCGCCGCGACATGCAGGAGGAGGTCGTCCGCCTGCACCGCGACGAGGGCCGGACGATGGTCTTCATCACCCACGACCTCTCCGAGGCGCTCCGCATCGGCGACCGCATCGCGCTGATGCGCGGGGGCCGGGTCGTGCAGTGTGGCACCCCCGAGGAGATCGTCGGTTCCCCGGCCGACGACTACGTCCGCGACTTCGTCCAGGACGTCCCCCGCGAGCAGGTCATCACCGTCCGGCGTGCCATGCGCCCCGCCACCCTCGGCGAGGCGCGCGGGGACACCGGGCCCACCGTGACGGCCGGGACGACCGTGGCCGAGGCCATCGACGTCGTCGCCCGCGACGGCAAGCCCGCCCGCGTCCTGGACGGAGACCGCTGCGTCGGGATCGTCGACTTCAAGTGCCTCCTGAACGTCGTCGCGGGGCTGGACGGCCCACAGCACGGCGGACGCCTGGAGAAAGCGGCCGCATGAGCACCACCAGCACCACCCCCACCCTGGCCACCGCCCCGGACACCGCGCGGCTCCGGACGCTCCTCCGCCGACCGGCCGCCCGCAAGGTCCTGGCCCTGGCCATGGCCGGGCTGGTCCTCGCCCCCTTCGCCCACGCGGCGTGGGGGAGCGGCGGCTGGCCGGACGCGCTGTCCGTCTCGCTGGACGGGCCGCTGCGCTCGGCCGGCGACTGGATCGTGGACAACCGTGACAGCCACTGGCTGTTCCTGTACTTCTTCGGCCACATCAGCAACGTCATCATCGGCGCCGTGCACGCCGTCTACGTCGTGCTGCTCGCCCTCGGGTGGGCCGGTGTGACGGCCGGCGCCGCGCTGGTGGCCTGGCGCGCGGCGGGCGTACGGGCCGCCGTGACGGCCGTGGCCTCGTTCGCCGTCTGCGGCCTGCTCGACATGTGGGTGCCGACGATGCGGACGCTCGCGCTGATGGCCGTCGCCGTCGCCGCGTCCGTCGTCGTCGGCGCGCTCCTCGGCCTCGCGGCCGGGCTGTCCGACCGGACGTTCCGCGTGCTGCGGCCCGTCCTGGACACCATGCAGGCGCTGCCCGCCTTCGCCTACCTGCTGCCCGTCGTCCTCGTCTTCGGCATCGGCGTGGCCCCGGCCGTCCTCGCGACCGTCGTCTACGCGGCGCCGCCGATGGCCCGGCTCACCGCGCTCGGCCTGCGCTCCACCGACCCCGGCATCATGGAGGCCGTGGAGTCGCTCGGCGCCACCGGCTGGCAGCGGCTGGTCACGGCACGCCTGCCGATGGCCCGCAAGCAGCTCCTGCTGGGCCTCAACCAGACGATCATGATGGCGCTGTCGATGGCCGTCATCGCCTCCGTCATCGGCGCGGACGGCCTCGGCGACCGCGTCTACCAGGCGCTGTCCACCGTCGACGTGGGCGCCGCGCTGGCCGCCGGCATCCCGATCGTGCTGCTGGCGATCGTCCTCGACCGCACCACGTCGGGAGGCTCCGACGGCACCCCCGTCCGCCGGGGCCACCCCGCGGTCGGCTGGACGCTCGCCGCGGTCACCGTCGCCGGCTTCGCCCTGACCCGCTCGCACGACTGGCCGCGCGGCTGGACCGTCGCGATCACCGAGCCCGTCAACCGGGCGAAGGACTGGATGGTCGACCACCTCTACTCCGGGATCCCGGGCATCGGCGGCACCGCCGACTGGGCGGCCCACTACACCGGCTGGGTCCTCGACCCGCTGCGCGACGGCCTCCAGGCGCTGCCCTGGTGGGGCGCCGTCCTGCTGGTCGCCGCCCTGGCCTGGGCCATCGGCACCTGGCGCACCACCCTGACGGCCGTCCTGTCGCTCTCCGCGATCGGCGTGCTCGGCCGCTGGGACAGCGCCATGGACACCCTCTCGCAGGTGCTCGCCGCCGTCGCCGTGACGCTCGTCCTCGGCTTCGCGGTCGCCGTCGCGGTCGCCCGCAGCCGGCGCACCGAGCGGCTGCTGCGGCCGGTGCTGGACGTGTTCCAGACCATGCCGCAGTTCGTCTACCTCATCCCGGTGGTCGCCCTGTTCGGCGTGGGCCGGGCGCCCGCCGCCGCAGCGGCCGTCGTCTACGCGCTGCCCGCCGTCATCCGCATCGCGGGCGAGGGGCTGCGGCAGGCCGACCCGCGGGCCATGGAGTCGTCGACGTCCATGGGCGCGACCGGCCGGCAGCAACTGCTCCAGGTCCAGTTCCCGCTGGCCCGCAACGAGCTGCTGCTCGCCGTCAACCAGGCCGTGGTCCTCGTCCTGTCCGTCGTCATCATCGGCGCCCTGGTGGGCGGCGGCGGCCTCGGCTACGAGGTGGTCTTCGGCCTCGCCCGCGGCGACCTCGCCACCGGCCTCGTCGCCGGCGCCTCGATCGCCTGCCTGGGCCTGATGCTCGACCGGGTCACCCAGCCGACGAAGGGAGCGCGCGATGCGCGGTAAGTGGATCGCCGGTGCGGCGGCCCTCGGCACGCTCGGCACGCTCGCCCTGACCGGCTGCGGGGCGGCCGACATGACCAAGCAGGGCTCGCCGTACGCCAACGCGGCCGGTACGAAGTCCGTGACGCTCTCCGTCCAGTCCTGGGTCGGCGCCCGCGCCAACACGGCCGTCGCCCAGTACCTGCTGGAGCACGAGCTCGGCTACCGCGTCGACACCGTCCAGGTCGACGAGGTCCCCGCCTGGGACGCGCTCAGCCAGGGCCGGGTGGACGCCATCATGGAGGACTGGGGCCACCCCGAGCAGGAGAAGCGGTACGTCGCCGACAAGAAGACCGTCGCCGACGGCGGCGACCTCGGGGTCACCGGCCACATCGGCTGGTGGGTCCCCAAGTACTTCGCCGACGCCCACCCCGACATCACCGACTGGCGGAACCTGAACAAGTACGCGGCGCAGCTCAAGACCCCGGAAAGCCGCGGCAAGGGCCAGCTCCTCGACGGCTCGCCGTCCTACGTCACCCACGACAAGGCGCTGGTGAACAACCTCAAGCTCGACTACCAGGTCGTCTTCGCCGGCTCCGAGGCGGCGCAGATCACCCAGATCAAGCAGTTCGCCAAGGACCGCAAGCCGTTCCTGACGTACTGGTACGAGCCGCAGTGGCTGTTCAACGAGGTGCCGATGGTGGAGGTCAAGCTTCCGCCGTACTCGGACGCCTGCGGGACGAAGGGCGAGACGGACCCCGACTCCGTCGACTGCGCCTACCCGACCACGCCGCTGAAGAAGTTCCTCAACGCCGACTTCGCCCGCAAGGGCGGCGACGCGGCCCGCTTCCTGAAGAACTTCCGCTGGACGAAGCGGGACCAGAACGAGGTCGCCCAGCTGATGGCCGAGGACAAGCTGCCGGCCGACAAGGCGGCGGCGAAGTGGGTGAAGGCGCACCCGGACGTCTGGAAGAAGTGGCTGTGACGGTCAGCGGGTGAGCAGCCCGGCGACGTGGTCGTACATCCCCACTAGCCACTCCGGGTCCCCGTTGTCGCGCCCCCACAGCGCGGCGCGGACGCAGCGCAATTGCGCCCAGCGGACCGTCCGTTCGCGGTCCAGCTCCGCCGCCTCGGCGAACACGTCGAGGCGGCGGAGCAGTGCCGCGCCCAGGTCGGGGGCGGTGAGCAGGTCGGCCGCGTGGCTCCGCAGCAGGGTGAACGCGTCGTAGGCCGGATCGCCCACGAAGCCCTTGGGGTCGATGGCGAGCCACGGCTCCCGCTCGGCGCGCAGCACGTTGGCGGCGTGCAGATCGCCGTGGACGAGCGTGTCGGGCTGGTCGGGGACCAGCTCGCGGACGGTGGCGAGCGCCGCGCCGAGCACGTCGCCGGGTATCGGCTGCCCCAACCGCCGGTCGCACGCCGGTAGTTCCCCTTCCCACGCCCCGGCGCGGTCGCGCAGCCGGGGCAGGCCGGGTGGCGCGGGGACCGCCAGGCGGCGGGCGAGCCGGCCGGCCTCCGCCATGGCCTCGTCGGCGTCGGGGAGGTCCGCGAGCGAACCGCCGTCCGCCCGTTCCAGCAGCATCGCGAAGCGCGCGTCGTCCCGTTCGAGGAGGCGGACGGCGCCGCGTCCGCCCCAGACGGCGAACGCGTCGGGCTCGTGGACGTTGCCGGGGTGCGGGAACGACACCTTCAGCACGGCGGGCGTACCGTCCTGCCGCCGGACGGGCACGACGACGCCGACCTGGCCGTGCACCACGGACCCGTCCCGGTGGCAGCGCCACCGCCCGAGCAGGTCCTCGACGATCCCGGGCAGCCGGGCGAGCCAGGCGCGGCCGGCGTCGCCCTCGCGATCGGTCGTGAGCGTGGCGAATACCTCTGGTACCAGCATCATCGGGCTACCGTAACCACGGCCTCCGTTCGACGGGTTCCGGCGTGATCGGCCGGGGAGGGATCCGCGGTACGAGGAAGTGTCCGGACCCGGGCGGAAGGCGATAGCGGCCCTGTTCAACGCACGACCCGGCCCGGGCGGGCGTCCGTTCCGGGCATATCCCGAGGGGCCCAGGCCGGCCGGCCCCGTGTCCGGCCGGCCTCCGGCGGTCCGGAAAGGGCCTACGCCGACGGTCCGGAAGAGCCCTACGCCGAGCGCAGCCCGGCCTCCGGCGGTCCGGAAAGGGCCAACGCCGACGGTCCGGAAGAGCCCTACGCCGAGCGCAGTCCGGCCGCCATCTCCCCGGCCGCCGCCATCGCGCGCACGTACATCCCCTTGCCGAACGTGATCCGCCCGGCGCCCAGCGCCCCCAGCCGCCGGACGGCCGAATCGTCCGGCGCGGCCAAGGCGTTGACCGGGATGCCCGACGCCTCCGCGATCCCGGCGAGGGCCTCCTCGGGTGCCGTGATCGGGTACACGCAGTCCGCGCCCGCCATCGCGTACAGCCGGGCCCGCTCCCGGGCGTCCTCGTCGGACGCGCCGTGCAGGAAGCTGTCGATCCGGGCGTTGAGGAACAGGGCGTCGCCGGCCTCCGCGCGGACGGCGGCCAGCCGTTCGGCCTGCTCGCGCGGGTTCCGGAGCCGGCCGGTACGCCGGTCGGTGTCCTCCAGGTTGCAGCCCACCACGCCCGTCGCCAGGGCGCGTTCGACCAGTTCCCGGGGCGGGAGCCCGTAGCCGTCCTCCAGGTCGGCGGAGACGGGTACGTCGACCGCGCGGACGACGCGGGCGACCGCCGCGAACATCTCCGCCGCCGGAACGTCACCGTCCGCCAGGCCGAGCGAGGCGGCCACCGCCGCGCTGGGCGTGGCCAGCGCGGGGAAGCCGGCGTCGGCGAAGGCGCGGGCGCTGCCCGCGTCCCAGGGGCCCGCCAGGACCAGCGGGCCCCCGGCGGGCCGCCCGTGGTGCAGGGCGCGGAACGCCGCGGCCGTCACTAGCGGGCCTGGTAGGCGCCGGGGACGGCGCGGGTGGAGACGGCGAACCGGTTCCAGGCGTTGATCGTGGTGATCACGGCGAGGAGCTGGGCCAGTTCGCGCTCCTCGAAGACGCCCGCGGCCCGCTCCCAGACCTCGTCCGGCACGAAGCCGTCGGTGAGCACGGTGACGGCCTCGGTGAGGGCCAGGGCCGCCTGTTCCTTCTCCGTGTAGTAGCCGGCCGCCTCCTGCCAGGCGCTGAGCAGGTAGATGCGGTCCTCGGCCTCGCCGGCCTTGCGGGCGTCCTTGGTGTGCATGTCGATGCAGAACGCGCAGTGGTTGAGCTGCGAGGCGCGGATCTTGACCAGTTCGACGAGAGAGTGGTCCAGGCCGTTCACGGCGGCCCGCTCCAGGGCGTACATCGCCTTGTAGACGTCGGGGGCGACCCGCGCGTACTCCATCCGGGGGCCGTGCTGGTGGGTGCCGGTGTTCTTCGTGGTCTCCGTCATGGTCTCGACACTACGACCGGGGCAGCCCACGCGTATGGTCCATTCCCATGGAGAAAACGTGGGCCAATTCCGCCGGGGACGGTACGGTCGCGGGAGCCGATCTGCACCTCGACCTCTCCGGCCCCGGCGGCGTGCGCGCCGCGCTGATCAGGGCGCTGCGGGACGCCGTACGCTCCGGCCGGCTCGCTCCCGGCACCCGGCTGCCGTCCTCCCGCTCCCTGGCCGGCGACCTCGGCCTGGCCCGGAACACCGTCGCCGACGCGTACGGGCAGCTCGTGGCCGAGGGCTGGCTCACCGCCCGGCAGGGCTCGGGGACCCGAGTGGCCCAGGCGGCGACGGTACGGGCCGCCGCCTCCGGGCGGGCCACCGCCCCCCGGCCCGCCCGCCCGGCCGCGCGCCCTCCGCACGACCTGCGCACCGGAACGGCGGACGTCTCCTCCTTCCCCCGCACCGCCTGGGCCGCGGCGACCCGCCGCGCGCTGGCCGCCGCCCCCAACGAGGCGTTCGGATACGGCGACGGCCACGGGCGCGTCGAACTGCGGACCGCCCTCGCCGGCTACCTGGCCCGGGCCCGCGGCGTACGGGCCGACCCCGAACGGATCGTCGTCTGCTCGGGGTTCATGCAGGGCCTGGCCCTCCTCGGCGGCGTCCTGCGGCGGCGGCGCGGCGCCCGTACGGCGGCGGTCGAGACGTACGGCTTCTGGATGCACCACGACGCGTTCACCCGCGCCGGGCTGCGGCAGGTGCCGCTGCCGGTCGACGGCCGGGGCGCCGACGTCGCCGCGCTCGACCGGCACCGCGGCCTCGGCGCCGTGCTGCTCACCCCCGCCCACCAGTTCCCCACCGGCGTGCCCCTCCACCCGGACCGCAGGGCCGCCGTCGTCGACTGGGCCGGGCGGACCGGCGGACTGGTCGTCGAGGACGACTACGATGGCGAGTTCCGCTACGACGGGCGCCGGGTCGGCGCGCTCCAGGGGCTCGCCCCGGAACACGTCGTCTACTGCGGGACCGCCAGCAAGTCCCTCGCGCCCGCCCTGCGGCTGTCCTGGATGGTGCTTCCCGGACACCTGGCCGCCGAGGTGGCGCGGGCCAAGGAGACGGGGGAGTGGAGCACGGGCATCCTCGAACAGCTCACGCTCGCCGAGTTCATCACCTCGGGCGCGTACGACCGCCACGTCCGGTCGATGCGGCTGCGCTACCGGCGGCGCCGCGACCGGCTCGTCGCCGCGCTGGCCGAACACGCCCCGCACATCCGGGTGACCGGCATCGCCGCCGGACTCCACGTCGTCCTCGAACTCCCGCCCGGAACCGAGCAGTCCACCCTGCAGGCCGCGCACTGGCAAGGTCTGGCCCTGGAAGGGCTGAGCCGCTACCGCCACCCCGCCGCGCCGGCCCTCCCGCCCGGCAGCCCCGACGGGGTGATCGTCGCCTACGGGACCCCGGCCGACCACGCATTCCCCGGCGTCCTGGAGGCGCTGCTCAGGGCACTGCCGCCGGCCGCGTAAGGCTGCCAGGGGCCGTTGTCGGTGCCCGGGTCTATCGTGGAGCGATCAGTCGGACGCACGGCTGTACGACGGGGGAAGAAGAATGGGACAGAACAGCTCACGACGTAGATTCCGGTCCAGCACGGTCATCCTGGGCGGCATGGGCGTGCTCGCCACCGCCCTCACCTCTTGCGGCTCCGAGCCCGACAAGCGCTGCGTCGACCCGAACAGCTACGACGTGGCGCGCGGTTACCGCGTGCTGGACTCCAAGGCGTGCAAGAGCACGTCGTCGTCCGGGTCCTCGGGCTCGACGGGATCATCGGGCTCGTCCTCGGGCTCGTCGTCGGCCCGCTGGTACTACGGCGCCAACCGGAAGTCCGGCGGTTACGCCGACAGCGGCACGTTCAGCAAGAGCCAGGCCGTAGACCGCGGCGGCTTCGGCTGCTCGTCCTCCGGCTCCGGAGGCGGGTGACCGCCGTGCGCCGTCACCGCACCACCCCGCGCCCCGGCTGGCAGGAGACCGTCGAGGAACAGGGCCTGATCTACCCGCTCACCCGCCACCCGGACGGCGAACTGCGCCCGTACTGGGACGAGAGCGCGTACTACTCCTTCACCCTGCCCGAGATCGAGGCCCTGGAGGAGACGGTCGAGGAGCTGCACGCCATGTGCCTGGCCGCCGCCGCGCACATCGTGGAGCGGGAACGCTTCGAGGACCTGGGCATCACCGACGCCCGGCTCGCGGGGCTGGTCGCCGAATCCTGGCACCGCCGAGCCGAACTACCGTCTCTGTACGGCCGCTTCGACCTCCGCTACGACGGCGACGGCCCCGCCAAGCTGCTGGAGTACAACGCCGACACCCCCACCTCCCTGGTGGAGGCGGCGAGCCCCCAGTGGTTCTGGATGGAGGAGCGCTTCGCCGACACTCCCCAGGCCGACCAGTGGAACTCCCTCCACGAACGCCTCGTCGCCGCCTGGCGCCGCCAGGCGCCCCTGCTCCCGCCCGGCGCGCCCGTCCACTTCGCCCACTCCGCCGGCGACGAGCTCGGTGAAGACCTGATGACGGTCGCCTACCTCCGCGAGACCGCCGCCCAGGCCGGCCTCGACACCCGCGCGATCTCCATGGAGAACATCGGCTGGGACCGGATATCCGGCCGCTTCGTCGACGAGCGCTACGGCTTCGTCCGCGCCTGCTTCAAGCTCTACCCCTGGGAGTGGCTGGCCACCGACCGCTTCGGCCCGCACGCGCTGGACACCCTCGACAACGGCGGCGGCACGGGCTCCACCCTGTGGATAGAGCCGGCCTGGAAGATGCTCCTGTCCAACAAGGCGCTGCTGGCGGTGTTGTGGGAGCTGTACCCCGGCCACCCGAACCTGCTGCCCGCCTACCTGGACGGCCCGAGGGAGCTGTCCCGCACGACGGGCTACGTCGCCAAGCCGCTGCTCGGCCGCGAGGGAGCGGGCGTGACGATCCACCCGCCCGGCACCGACACCCCGGCCCCCCGCGACGAGCGCTGCTGCTACCAGGAGCTGGCGCCACTGCCGTCCTTCGACGGCAACCATGTGGTGCTCGGGGCGTGGGTCGTGGAGGACGAGCCGGCGGGCCTGGGCATACGCGAGTCGGAGGGCCTGGTGACGGACGGGTACGCGCGCTTCCTGCCGCACGTGATCCTCTGACGCCCGGCCGCCCGCCGCGTCACCCGCCCCGCCGCTCCCCACCTTGCCGCGAACGACCTCCCGGGCCCGCTCCATGAGCGCCTTGACGGACCGGGCCGGATGGCGGCGCGGCCGGCCCGGCCCGTCCGGTGAGCGCGAGCCGGGGCGCGTCTTCGACGCGAGCCGTCCTAGCCCGCCAGCACCGCCCGCAGCTGCTCCAGCCCCCAGTCCAGGTCTTCCTTCGAGATCACCAGCGGCGGCGCGATCCGGATCGTCGCCCCGTGCGTGTCCTTCACCAGCACCCCCCGCTCCATCAGCCGCTCCGACACCTCCCGTGCCGTTCCCCGGGACGGCGCGATGTCGATGCCGGCCCAGAGCCCGCGGCAGCGGACCGCGTCGATGGCGCCGGTGCCGGCGAGGACGTTGAGCTCGTGGTGGAGGTGCTCGCCGAGGCGGGTGGCGCGCTCCTGGAATTCACCCGTCTTGAGGAGGGCGATCACCTCCAGGGCGACCGCACACGCGAGGGGGTTGCCGCCGAAGGTGGAGCCGTGTTCACCCGGCCGGTGGACCCCGAGCACCTCCGCGGAGGCGACGACGGCCGACACCGGGACCACGCCGCCGCCGAGCGCCTTGCCGAGGACGTACATGTCGGGGACGACGTCCTCGTGGTCACAGGCGAACGTGCGGCCCGTGCGCCCCAGCGCGGACTGGATCTCGTCGGCGATGAACAGCACGTTCCGCTCGGTGGTGAGCCGCCGCACCCCGGCCAGGTAGCCGGACGGCGGGATGAGCACACCGGCCTCGCCCTGGATGGGCTCCAGCAGGACGGCCACGGTGTGCGCGTCGATCGCGCCCTCCAGGGCGGCCAGATCGCCGTACGGGACGGTCTCGAAGCCGGGGGTGTACGGGCCGTGGTCGGCCCGGGCCTCGGGGTCGGTCGAGAAGCTGACGATGGTGGTGGTGCGGCCGTGGAAGTTGTTCGCCGCCACGATGATCTTGGCGTGGCCGTCCGGCACGCCCTTGACCCGGTAGCCCCACTTCCGCGCGGTCTTGACGGCGGTCTCGATCGCCTCGGCGCCGGTGTTCATGGGCAGCACCATGTCCTTGCCGCACAGCGCGGCGAGCTCGGTACAGAACTCCCCGTACCGGTCGTGGTGGAACGCCCGGGACGTGAGGGTCACCCGTTCCAGCTGGGCCTTGGCGGCGTCCAGGAGACGACGGTTTCCGTGGCCGAAATTGAGCGCCGAGTACCCGGCGAGCATGTCGAGGTAGCGGCGCCCCTCGACATCGGTCATCCACGCGCCCTCGGCGGTCGCCACCACGACCGGAAGGGGGTGGTAGTTGTGCGCGCCGTGGGCCTCGGCGGCGGCGATGCTGCGTTCGGTGGCGGTCAACGTGTGCTCCGTTCGGGTCGGGGCATGCGGTTGTCCGCCTTTCTAACACCGGCGCGGCCACCGCCGGACCGAGTCGGCGCCCGTACCTGAGAGAATGTGCGCATGGCCCTTGATCGTCCGCGCGCACTGTCCGGTATCCAGCCCACCGCCGGCTCCTTCCACCTCGGCAACTACCTCGGTGCCATCCGGCAGTACGTGGCGCTGCAGGAGACGCACGACGCGTTCTACATGGTCGTCGACCTGCACGCGATCACTGTTCCGCAGGACCCGGCGGAGCTGCGCGCCAACACCCGCGTCGCCGCCGCCCAGCTGCTGGCCGCCGGGCTGGACCCCGAGCGCTGCACGCTGTTCGTCCAGAGCCACGTCCCCGAGCACGCGCAGCTCGGCTGGGTGATGAACTGCCTCACCGGCTTCGGCGAGGCGTCCCGGATGACCCAGTTCAAGGACAAGTCGGCCAAGCAGGGCGCCGACCGGACGACGGTCGGCCTCTTCACGTACCCGATCCTCCAGGTCGCGGACATCCTGCTGTACCAGGCGAACGCCGTCCCGGTCGGCGAGGACCAGCGCCAGCACATCGAGCTGACCCGCGACCTCGCCGAGCGCTTCAACGGCCGGTACGGCGACACCTTCACGCTGCCCGCCGCGCACATCGTCCGCGAGACGGCGAAGATCTACGACCTCCAGGACCCGACCGCCAAGATGAGCAAGTCGGCGTCCACCACCAAGGGCCTGATCAACCTGCTCGACGAGCCCAAGGTCTCCGCGAAGAAGATCAAGAGCGCCGTCACCGACACCGACACGGTGATCCGCTTCGACCCCGAGGAGAAGCCGGGCGTCAGCAACCTGCTCACGATCTACTCCACGCTCACCGGGACGGGAATCGCGGAACTGGAGCAGAAGTACGAGGGCAAGGGCTACGGTGCGCTCAAGACCGACCTCGCCGAGGTGATGGTGGAGTGGGTGACACCCTTCCGTGCCCGTACGCAGGAATATCTGGACGACCCCGAGACGCTGGACTCTGTCCTGGCCAAGGGCGCCGAGAAGGCCCGCGCCGTCGCGGCCGAGACCCTCGCCCAGGCGTACGAGAAGGTGGGCTTCCTGCCCGCCAAGCACTGAGCCGCTCCGGTACCAAGCGGTACCCGGCGTGAGAAGTCCGTCACACCGGACAAGTCCGGACGGCCCGAAGGCGCAGGGAGGACCGTCGTCCTCCCGCGCCCGGGACCAGGGGACCTGGCAGGGGACGCGGCGCAGCCGCCACACTGACCACGGGGACCTACAGGCGCACAGGAGGGAGAACTCGATGGGGACCGTAACGCTCGGCGTTTCGATCGCGGTCCCGGAGCCGTACGGCAGCTTCCTCCAGAAGCGCCGCGAGGGCTTCGGCGACCCCCACGCGCACGGCATCCCCACCCATGTCACCCTCCTCCCGCCCACCGAGGTCGAGGCGTCGTCGCTCCCCGTGATCGAGGCGTACCTCGCCGAGGTCGCCGCGGCCGGCCGCCCGTTCCCGATGCGGCTGGCCGGGACGGGCACGTTCCGCCCGCTCTCGCCGGTGGTCTTCGTCAACGTGGTGGAGGGCTCCTCCGCCTGCTCCTGGCTGCAGAAGCGGATCCGGCACGCGTCGGGGCCGCTGGCCCGCGAGCTCCAGTTCCCGTACCACCCGCACGTCACCGTCGCCCACGGCATCCCCGAGGAGGCCATGGACCGGGCCTACGAGGAGCTGGCGGACTACGAGGCGGCCTGGACGATCGACGGCTTCGCGCTCTACGAGCAGGGGGCCGACGGCGTCTGGCGGCTGGACCGCGAGTACCCCTTCGGCAAGGAGGAGCCCCTCCCGGCCGCCGTGCCCGGCCAGACGGGTGCCTCCCGGCCGCCCGCGGCGTCCCGCTGAGCGCCGCGGCCTCGCGCTGAGCGCCGCCGGATTCCGGCGCGCGCCCCCGGGCGCGCACCCCGCCGAGCGGTGAGCACCGCCCGCGTGGGGTAGACGTGGATCATGGATTGGTTGTTCCGGCTGCCGGTGATCGGGCCCGCCGCGGCCCGGCTGTCCCGGACGCACGCGTGGCGCTCGTACGAGACCCTGGACCGCGTGAAGTGGACGCGTCTCGCCGCCGCGATCACCTTCACCAGCTTCGTCGCCCTGTTCCCGCTGCTCACCCTGGGCGCGGCCGTCGCCGCCGCCGTGCTCAGCGACAAGCAGGTGCAGGACCTGGAGAAGAAGCTCGCCGAGCAGGTGCCCGGCATCTCCGGCGCCCTGGACCTCGGCTCGCTGGTGGACAACGCCGGTACCGTCGGCGTCGTGGCCGGCGCCCTGCTGCTGTTCACCGGCGTCAACTGGATCGGCACGCTGCGCGAGTGCCTGCGGGCCGTGTGGGAGCTGGAGGAGAGCCCCGGCAACCCGTTCCTGCTGCGGCTGAAGGACGCGGGCGTGCTGCTCGGTCTCGGCGGGACGACCCTGCTGTCCCTCGGCTGCTCGACCTTCGCCTCGACGGCCGTCACCTGGTCGGCGGACAAGACCGGCCTGCCCACCGCCGGCATCGGCGGCGCGCTGCTGACCGCCGCCGGCTTCTGCGCCGCCGTACTGGCCGACTTCCTCCTGCTGCTCTACGTCCTCACCCGGCTGCCCCGCGTCCAGCCCACCCCCCGGACGCTGGTGGTCGCCGCGCTGCTCGGCGCGGTCGGCCTGGAGGTGCTCAAGCTGGTGATCGGCGGCTATCTGAGCGGGGTGGCGGCCAAGAGCATGTACGGCGCGTTCGGCACGCCGATCGCCCTGCTGCTGTGGATCAACTTCATCGCCAAGCTGCTGCTGTTCTGCGCCGCCTGGACGGCCACCACGCGGCGCGGCAAGGACGGCGCGGATCTGCTGGCGGAGAACTCCGACGGGCGGGACGCGCGTGGTGGTGATCGAGACGGGCGTGATGAGCGGGGGCCGGCGTGACGGTCGACGACGGGTGGCGCGGGTGACGGCCGCGCGCGGCCGTCACCTCCCCGGACCTGCCCCGGCCTCGGCCGCTCTCAGCCCCCGTCGTTCCGCCGCTTGCCCAGGTCCGGCAGCGGCCACCGGCGGTGCACCACGTACGCCGCCGCGGCCAGCGCCACCACCGAGGCGCCGGTGATCCCGACGGCCGTCCACATGCCGCCGTCCGAGCCGGACGAGCCGGCGACCGACGCCTGCGCCTTGTCCCCGGCCTTGCTCCCGGACGGCCCGCCGTCCTTCCCCGCCGCGTTCAACGGCGGGACGAGCGTGCCGACCGGTTTGACGTGGCCGACCGCCTCGAAGCCCCAGTCCAGCAGGGCCGCCGCCTCCTTGTAGACCTCGTTGGGCTCCTTGATCTCCGGGTTCATCACGGTCACCAGAAGCTTGTGGTCATCGTGCTGGGCGACGCCGGTGAAGGTGTTCCCGGCGTTGGTCGTGGAGCCGTTCTTGACCCCCGCGATCCCTTTGTAGAAGGGCACGCCCTGGCCGGTCAGCAGCCGGTTGGTGTTCTGGATGCCGAAGGTCTCGCGCTTACCGCCTTTCCGCTCCTCACCGGGGAACTGCGCGGTGGCGGTGGAGCAGTACTTCCGGAAGTCCGGTTTCTGCAGTCCGGAGCGGGCGAACAGGGTGAGGTCGTAGGCGCTGGAGACCTGGCCGTCCGCGTCGTAGCCGTCGGGGGACACGACGTGCGTGTCGTTCGCCTGGAGCTGCTCGGCGTGCGCCTGCATGTCCTTGACGGTCTGCTGGATGCCGCCGTTCATGGCCGACAGCACGTGCACCGCGTCGTTGCCCGAGCGGAGGAAGACCCCGAGCCAGAGCTCTTCCACGGAGTACGTCGACTCCTCCTTCAGCCCGACCTGGCTGCTGCCCTCGCCCATGCCCTCCAGATCGGCCGGGACCACCTTGTGCCGCCGGTCCTTGGGGAACTTGGGCAGCAAGGTGTCGGCGAAGAGCATCTTCAGGGTGGAGGCCGGTGCCAGCCGCCAGTGGGCGTTCTTCGCCGCCAGCACCTCGCCGGACTCGGCGTCGGCGATCAGCCAGGCGTCCCCGCTCAGGTCCTTCGGCAGCTCGGGGGCGCCGGGCTGCCGGAGGACCTGGACGCCCGGCCGGCCCAGCAGCTCGCCGCCGACTTCGGACATCTTGGCCGGTGGCTGCTTGGGCGGCCGGCCCTTGCCGTCGTCCGGTGTCCCACTCGGCTTCCCGCCGGGAGTCGCGCTCGGATGCGCGCTCGCACCGGTCGCCGGGCTTCCCGGGGCGGACGGGGTATGGGTGGCATGGGAGGCGGCGGGGGACGGCGGAGCGGACGGGGCCGCGAACGCCGGGGCCACGGTGGCGAGGGGGAGCAGCAACGAGGCCGAGGCGGCCACCAGGGCCGCGCCACGGCGGTACGCCGCCGCCGAGCCCGTCGCGTTGGGTGATGTCATGATCGGCACGCCGGTGAACGTACCGTTCCGCCCGCTCCCCGAGGGCGAGCCGGCGGCCCGGGCAGCCGCCGAGGACCCGATAGGACCAGTGCGTGCTGTGGATCGCATACTGAAACCCATGGTGAATCCCTCCGGCTCGACAGCCTCTCGAACCCCCGCCTCCCTCTCCCGCCCCGTCTCCTGGTTCCTGCTCGCCTTCGGCGTGTGGAGCTGGTTCATCTGGATCACTTTCGCAAAGAATCTCTGGAAGGACGGAAGCGGGCTCGCCTTCGACGACGCGGGTGAGCCGACCGCGTACTTCTGGGTCCATCTGCTGCTGGCGGTCACTTCTTTTCTTCTGGGGACGGTCATCGGCCTCATCGGGTTGCGTGGGGTCAGGGCGTTGCGTCGCACCTCATAGCCGTTCCCGGGCCACGTCCCCTGACAGCCTGTCGGCCACGGAAGTCGATCACTTGGCCGATTCCCCGGACGTACGCGCGTTCGTGTGTTTAGGTGAGGCGCGTCACGGAAAGGGGGCGCAGCCATGCGTGGGGTCCGGAGGCGAAGCCGCAGCAAGGTCGTTGTGGCGGCGTTGGCACTGCTGTCGGTGGGGTTGAGCGGCTGTTCGAGCCTGTCGTCGGATGACGAGGACACGAAGCCGATCGTCGTGGGGACGACGGACGCGGTCATCGGGCTGGATCCGGCCGGCGTCTACGACGCCGGCTCGTGGTCGCTTTTCGGCAATGTCTACCAATCACTGCTCACGTTCACGCCGGGCACCGACAAACCGACGCCCGACGCCGCCAAGAGCTGCGGTTTCATGGACGAGGAGCGGCGGACGTACACCTGCACCCTGCGGTCCGGGCTCAAGTTCGCCAACGGGCACGATCTCACCGTCCAGGACGTCAAGTTCTCCTTCGACCGGATCCTGCGCATCAAGTCGGACCAGGGGCCCGCGGTGCTGCTGGAGACGCTGGAGTCGGTGCGGACCGAGGGGGACGACAAGGTGACCTTCCGGCTGCGGACGCCGGACGCCACCTTCCCGTCCAAGATCGCTTCCGGGCTGGGGTCGATCGTGGACAGCCGGACCTATCCGGCGGGCAAAGTGCGGCCGGGCGACACGGTCGACGGCTCGGGCCCCTACCGGCTGGAGAGGTTCCAGGCCGACGGGGAAGCCGAGTTGAAGCCCAACCCGCACTACAAGGGCGCCAACCGGACGTCCGGAATCCCCATCACCGTCCGGTACTTCGGCAACCCGGCGAAGCTCAGGGATGCCTGGAAGAGCCAGTCGATCGACGTCGCCTCACGCGACATGCCGGCCGCCGACGTCGCCCGGCTGTCCCTCGGCGCCAACGACTTCAGGGTCACCGAGAACGCCTCGGCGAACACCCGCTTCCTGGTCTTCAACCTGAAGAGCAAGTCCCCGGTGAAGGACGTCGCGGTCCGGCGCGCCGTCGCGTCCGTCGTGGACCGCGTGGCCGTCGCGCGCGACGTCCACTACCGGACCGTCGAACCGCTCTACTCCCTCATCCCGCAAGGCGTCTTCGGGCACACGACGTCCTTCTACGACCGCTACCCGCGTCCGGACGGGGAGGCCGCCCGCCGGGTGCTGCGGTCCGCCGGGGTGACGGTGCCGGTGCGTTTCCGGCTGGCCTACTCCAAGGGCGTGTCCACGGACGAGGAGACGGCCCTCATCAAGAAACAGCTGGAGGCGACGGGGCTGTTCCGGGTCGAGACCGAGCACGTGGAGTGGGCGCGATTCCAGCAGGGCCGGGCCAAGGGCGAGTACGACGCGTACCTGCTGGGCTGGCTCGCCGACTACCCGGACGCCGACACCTTCACCAGCCCGCTGGTCGGCACCGGGAACACGCTCTACTCGGGATACTCCAACGACCGGATCGACAAACTCATCCGCGACGCCCAGCGGAACGGCCGGCGGGACGGGAGCACGGACGACTACCGGACCATCCAGAAGATCATCGCGGAGGACGTACCGCTGCTGCCGCTCTGGCAGAAGAAGGAGTTCGTGGTGAGCAAGCAGTCCGTCTCGGGGGTGCAGTACCTGAGCGACGGGACAGGGCTGTGGCGGCTGTGGCGCCTGGGCAGGATCTGACCTGACGGATTCCCCGCCGGCCGGCGGACCACCGGCCGGCGGGGGACCACCGCCCTTCGCGCGTGGAATCCATCGCCCGGGGCACCGCTCGTGCTCTCGACCGCACTTGACCTCGACCGCGGTCGAGGTCGTTGAGTGGGGGCGTCGGCCCTTCCCGGCCGGCGCCCGGCTCAAGCGAGAAAGCGGTATTCACCATGGCAACGAACAGCGAACTCCTCGACGCCGTCCCCGCCGACGTCGCCGCCGCGGTACGGGACGTCGTCCGCGGACTCCAGGACGCGTTCAACGCGAAGGACGCGCGGGCACTGGGCGACTGCTACGCGCGGAACGCCACCTGGACCAACGCCATGGGGCGGCGCGTCACCGGCCGCGAGGAGATCGCCGAGACCGCGCGGAAGGTGTTCCCCGCCCTGCCCGACCAGCCGGTCCGCTACGACGTCGTCCGCATGTTCACCATCCGGCCCGACGTGATCGCCGTCAACGTCGTCCAGGTGCCGGTCTCCCCGGCGGGCGATCCGGTCGAGGGGGCCAAGGGCGCGCCCCTCTACGTCGTCTCCCGGGAGGACGACGGCTGGAAGATCATCGCCGGCATGAACGGTTTCGTCACCGACCCGGCGGCGGCCTGAGCGGGCGTACGCGGCCCGGAGCGCGCCCGCCGGCGGACCCGCCGCCCCTCCGATTCCGCGGCGCCGCCCCTCAGACCCGCAGCTCGGGCGGGAACCCCGTCCAGCGCAGCTCTTCCGGCAGATGGCCCATGTCGTTGACGAGCAGCACGGAGGACGGCCGGTCCGGCGCGTAGCGGATCACGGTCAGGGCCGCGTTGCCCTGGTTGAGCATCAGCCAGCGCCACTGCGGGGCGTCCAGCGCGGCGCGGAGCAGCCAGCCGACCAAGAAGTTGTGGGTGACGACCAGCTCGTGCCGGTCCTCGGAGCCGGCCACCGGCCCGGTGAAGCGCTCCAGCGCCCGCCGGGCGAGGACCGGCCCCCGCTCGCGGTGGACGGCCGGGAAGCGGTCCACGTACCGCAGCAGGAAATCCGCGTGCGCGGCGGGCAGTTCCTCCCGGCGCGGTACGTACGGGATGCCGTCGTCCGCCTCCTCCGCGAGCTCCAACGGCACCCCGTCGAGCCGTTCGGCGATCAGCCGCGCGGTCTCCGCGGCCCGCCCGAGCGGGCTGTGCCGGACCACCGACAGCGGCGCCCCGCGCAGCCGCTCGCCGAGGAGCGCCGCCTGGCGCCGGCCCACCTCGGTCAGCGCGGTGCCGTCCTGGACGGCCTCGCCGTGCCGGGCGAGGTAGAGGTACCGGGTGGCGTACGAGGGCATGGGGGGCTCCTGGGCGTTCGCCGTCGCGTGCTTCACGGGCGAGGACGCCCGCCCTCACCGGCCCGGTTCCGGAAGCGCCTTGACTTCGAGTGCGCTCCAACTCCTACCGTCTGGGACGACAGCGCACCACATCGCCCCAGGAGGCACCGGTCATGACCAGCATTCCCACCCGACGACTCGGCGGACTCACGGTCGGCGCCCAGGGCCTCGGCTGCATGGGCATGAGCCACGCGTACGGCGCGTCGGACGACGACCAGTCGGTCGCCACCCTGCACCGCGCCCTCGACCTGGGCGTCACCCTGCTCGACACCTCCGACTTCTACGGCCGCGGCCACAACGAGGAGCTGATCGGCCGGGCCCTCGCCGCCCCCGCGCGGCGCGAGCGGGCCGTCGTCGCCACCAAGTTCGGCTTCGCCAACCGGCTCGGCGAGCCCACGGTGATCCGCGGCGACGCGGCGTACGTCCGCCAGGCGTGCGAGGCGTCGCTGCGCCGGCTCGGCCTCGACCACATCGACCTCTACTACGTCCACCGGGTCGACCGGAACGTGCCCATAGAGGAGACCGTCGGAGCGATGGCCGAGCTCGTGGCGGAAGGCAAGGTGGGCCACCTCGGTCTCTCCGAGGCGAGCGCCGACACCATCCGGCGGGCCCACGCCGTCCACCCGATCACCGCGCTGCAGAGCGAGTGGTCGCTGTGGACCCGCGACATCGAGGCCGAGGTGCTGCCCGTCTGCCGCGAACTCGGCATCGGCGTCGTCCCGTTCTCGCCCCTCGGCCGCGGCTTCCTCACCGGCCGTTACACCTCGGTGGACGGGCTGGAGAAGACGGACCTGCGGCGTACCCAGCCGCGCTTCGCCGACGGCAACCTGGAGAAGAACCTGGCGATCGTCGAGCGGCTGGAGGCCCTGGCCGCCGGGCGCGGTGTCACCGCCGGCCAGCTCGCCCTCGCCTGGCTCCAGCACCGCGGCGACGACGTCGTGCCGATCCCGGGCACCCGCCGCGAGAAGTACCTGGAGGAGAACGTGGCCGCGGCGACCCTGGAGCTGTCCCCGGCGGAACTCGCCGCGATCGACGAGGCGGCCCCGGCCGACGCGGTCGCCGGCTCGCGGTACGACGAGAACAGCCTGACCTTCGTCGACGGCTGATACGGCTGATGTGGCTGCCATGGCCGGGCGGCTGAGCGGCCGCGACGGCCGCGGGGCCGTGACGGGGTGCCTGCGTCGGCTGAGCGGTCGAAACGACGCACCGCCCGGCGGGAGGCGGTCACCCGCCCCGCCGCCCGCCGCCCCGCAGCGCCACCGCCGCTCCGGCGAGCACCACCGTGATCACGAGGGCACCGGCCCACCCCAGCGCCGCCACGTCGGTGCCGGAGTCCAGCAGCCGCGAACCGCCCCACGAGCCCGCCGCGTTGCCCAGGTTGTAGGCGGAGGTGTTCGCGGCCACGGCCAGGGCGGATCCGCCGTCCGCCGCGCCCAGTACCCAGGACTGGAGCGGCGGGACCAGGGCCCCGGAGGCGAAACCGATCAGCAGGATCGCCGGCGCGACCGCGGCCTTGCCGTGCGCCGCCGCGCCGATCAGGGCCAGGGCTCCCGCGAGCACCGCCAGCACGGTCAGCAGCGGTGCCGCGCGGCGACCGGTCCGCGAGCCGCCCGCCCACCGCGTTGCCCGCGAAGCCGCCCAGGCCGAAGACGAACAGCAGGAGGTCGTGGCGGTCGCCCCGAACCCCGTCACCCCCCGCAGCAGCGGTGACACATAGCTGTAGAGGTTCCGGGCGCAGCGGGCGACGAGTTCCTGCTGCTGTTCCCGGGTGCCGAACCGGTACTCGGCGTCGCCGACCCCGCACGGCAGCGGGCCGGACAGCCCGGTGCGCGCGGGTCGACCAGCAGCAGGTCGGGGTCGGCGAGCAGGTCCCGCAGGCCGTGGGCGAACTTCTCGGCCCGGTCGATAGCCGTCTCGCCGGGGCCGCCGGGGTTGATCGCGACGGTGCCCTTGGCGGCGCCCGCCGCGCGGTGCCGGACCACCGCGTACCGCACCTTGATCGTGCCCAGCCCGGGTTTTCCGGCCACCAGCGGCCGGTCCACCGTGCCGCAGTCGACCCTGTGCCCGCTCACCGTCGGGCATCCGGCCACTCCCGCGCCGGCCACTCCCGCGCTGCCCGTGCCCGTGCCGGCTCCCGTGCCGCCGGCGACGGCCGGCGCCACCGCCGACGCCAGCACGGCCATCACTCCCGCGACCAGCCCCGCCCGCCGCGATCCGCGCTTCACCGTCCGCACTTCTCTGTTCCCCTTCGTGCTTGGGCTTCGTTCGGCTTCGGTCGAGCACGACATTGCCGGGTGTTCGGCAGAGGTACGGCAGAGCGATGACAAAAGTGTGTGAGAAGGCCGGGCGCCTTCGGGCGCTGCCCGGCGGCGCGGCGCGGCCCGAGCGTTCACCTGACGGGCTGAGCCATCGCCCCGCCGGACGCCTTGGACCGCGAGACGGCGTTGGAGCCGGCCACCGGCTCGACCACCTCCCGTGGGCCGGCCTGTACGACAGACAGGCGGACCGCGGTGGGCCGTCAGCGGGGGCACGTCTCCGTGGCCGGTGCCTCGCCGCCCGGGCGGTGGACCGTGACGCGCACGTCCTGCGGCCAGGTCCGGTCGTCCGTGCCGGCGATGGCGTCGGCCGCCGTGCAGACCAGCTTGCGGAGCGCCGCGCGGCCGGCGGGCCAGCCGGGCGGCAGGTGGACGTCGGCCGTCCGCCGGTCCTGGGCGACGGCGGTCGGTGCCAGGGTGCCGGGCGGGATGAAGGTCACCAGTCCGCGCCCGCGTTCGGCGGCGTCGGGCCCGGCCACCAGCCGGTCCACCGCCGCCTGAAGCACGTCGGGACCGGAGTGGACACGGGAGACCCGCTCCAGCCCCAGGGGCGAGGAGAAGTAGAGGTGCAGGGCGGGGGCCGGACGCCCTCCCGCCGGCGGCAGGCCGGAGGCGGGGGCACCGGACGGGGAGGGGCCGGTGTCGTCGATACCGCAGGCGGCGAGTGTGAGGGGGAGCAGGAGGAGGGCGGTTCCTGCCGGGTGCCGTCTCATGCCGGTTCCCGGGGCAGGGAGAGCGTGAACACCGCTCCGCCGTCCGGGCCGTTGGCGGCCGTGAGGGTGCCGCCGTGCAGCCGGGCGTTCTCGGCGGCGATGGCGAGGCCCAGACCGCTGCCCTCGCTGTGGGTGCGGGCCGCGTCGCCCTTGGTGAACCGGTCGAAGACGTGCGGCAGGACGTCCTCCGGGATGCCGGGCCCGCCGTCGGCGACGGTGACGACCAGCCGGTCACCCTCCGCCCGGGCCCGCACGTCCACGGGCACGTCAGGACCGCCGTGCCGGAACGCGTTGCCGACCAGATTGGCCAGGACGACGTCGACGCGCCGCGGGTCGAGCCGGGCGCGCAGCCCCGGCGGCACGCCCACGCCGACCCGGTCCTGCCAGTGCCGCAGGGCGAGGGTCTTGCGGACCAGCTCACCCACGTCGATGTCGTCGAGGTGCAGGGCGGCGGCGCCCGCGTCGAAGCGCGAGATCTCCATCAGGTCCTCGACCATGCGGACGAGCTTGCCCGTCTCGTCGGCGACCAGCTCCAGCGCCTCGGCGGTCTCCGGCTCCAGCTGCCCCGAGGCCGCGTCCTGGTCGAGCACGTCGGTGACGGCGGACATCACGGCGAGGGGCGTGCGCAGCTCGTGCGAGACGTCGGCGGCGAAGCGCCGCGCCCGGGCCTCCATGGCGCGCAGGGCGGCGGCGTCGGCCTGGAGGGTCTCGGCCATGGTGTTGAAGGTCCTTCCCAGGTCGGCGAGTTGGTCGTCCCCGGTGACGCGGATGCGGGTGTCGAGGGCTCCCGCGGCCATGCTCTCGGCGGCCGAGCGGAGCCGCCGCACCGGGCGCAGCACGCGGCGGGCGGCCAGCAGCGCCGGTCCGACGGCCAGCAGGACGACGGGCAGGGCACCGGCGCGCGCGGCGGCGACGAGGACGTCCACGTCCCGTGCCTCGTCCTTCAGGGAGAAGGAGGCGTAGACGACGAGTCCGGACGGATCGGCCGGCCGGTCGGCGCGGGTGACCGGCAGGGCGACGGCCAGCCACGGGTTCCCGCCGTGGTGGAAGCGCTGGACGACGGCGGTGCGGGCTGAGGACGCGGCGTCCCGCAGCGGCCCGGGCAGGACGGGCGCGGGACCCGCGGCGGGGACGAGCGGGCCGGCGCCGTAGGCGGCCGCCGTGCGCCAGTCCCGCGACCCGCCCGCCCGGTCGAGCTGGAGCGCCAGGGCGCGCAGGTCCCGGTCGGCGGGCGCGGCCGGCAGGTCGGGGGCGAGGGCGCCGGTCTGCGCGCGCAGGTCGTGCACGGCACCGTCCCGGGCCCGGTCCAGGATCGCGGCGCGCGCCTGCCGGAAGGTGAGGGCGGCGGTCGTCAGCGCGCTGAGGGCCGACACCAGGAGGAACGCGACGACGAGCCGGGTGCGCAGCCCGCGCGGGAGGAGGCGTCGCAGAAGGCGCCGCACCGCTTCGAGCAGGCGTCTCACAGCGGGCCAAAGCGGTAGCCTCACAGCGGCCCGAAGCGGTAGCCGAACCCGCGCACGGTCTGGACGTACCAGGGCTCGCGCTGGTCGTCCTCCACCTTCGCGCGCAGACGCTTGACGCACGCGTCGACGAGCCGGGCGTCGCCGTAGTAGCTGTTGTTCCCAGACCAGTTCGAGGAGCTGCTGACGGCTGTAGGTCTGCCCCGGGGTGGCCGACAGGAAGAGCAGGAGCTTGAGTTCGGACGGGGCGAGGGTCAGCTCCCGGCCGTGCTTGCACACCCGCACGGCTGCGGTGTCGATCTCCAGGTCGCCGTGGACGACGGTCTGCCTGCGGTCGGCCAGGTCGGGCTGCGACGGGGCGGCGCGCCGCAGTACCGCGCGCATCCGGGCCTCGATGATCTAGGTGCTCGCCGACTTGACGATGTAGTCGTCGGCGCCCGCCTCCAGGCCCACCACCACGTCGATGTCGTCGCCGCGCGCGGAGAGGATCACGATGGGCACCTGGCTGGTCTCGCGGACGCGCCGGCACACCTCCAGGCCGCTCATGCCGGGCAGCATCAGGTCGAGCAGCACGAGGCCCGGGGCGAACGGACCGAGCGATTCCAGGCCGTCCTCGCCCGTGCCGACCGCCTCCGTCTCGTGGCCGTTGCGGCGCAGGCCCAGCGTGACCCCACGGCGCACGGCGGGGTCGTCCTCGATCAGCAGGACGCGTGTCATGGCGCGGACTTCTCCTCTCTCGTCGGGTCTCCCGCCCGTCGGTCCGCCCTCTCCGGGAGACCGTCGGCCTCGCCCGAAACGCCGAAAGAAGGCCGATACCTGGGTGAATGTACATATACGGACCATGCGTCACCGGGCGGCAGGACGAGCCCCCGCCGGGGCGGCGGCACCCGTCTCGTCGCACAGGACGGTCCACGGCTCCCCGGACAGCCCGGACTCGTGGACCTGGACACGCACGTCCGCCGGCCGCTCACCGCCCGGGACGCCCGGCGCGGCGGCGGCCGTGCACACCAGCTGGTTCACCGCCGCCCTGTCCAACTCGGGTACCAGTCAGGGCAGGTACAGCTCCACCGTCCCGGGCGCCGTAGCCTCGGCCCGGACCCGGTGGGCGCCGCGCGGCAGCGCCGTCCCGAGCCCGCGGCCCCGCTCCTCCGGGGTGGGCCCGGCCAGCAGCGCGTCCAGCGCCTCCTGCGGCCCGGCACCGGCCGGACGCGCCCCGGCGGCGGGCGCGCCGGCCGCCGCGGGCCCGGCGTCGGAGACACCGCAGGTGGTCAGGGCCCAGGCGGCGGCGAGCAGCGCGAGGACGTGTGTGCGTCCGGCTTTCGCGGTTATTCGCCCAGTTTGTCCGCCCGCGGCACCCCGTGGCGCGCACCCGTGCCTCACAGTGCCGTCAACTTCTCGATGTCCACCGTCCCCGCCCCCGGAACCGGCCGCGGCACCGCCACCCACACACCCGCCGCCACGGCGACGGCGACGACGGCGGCACCCCCGGCAGCCCCCGGCATCCGGCGGCCCACCACGTCCGGAACCGGACCGGATCCTCCACCAGGACCTTCGTCAGCCAGGCCGCCGCCAGCGACACGGCGATCGCCACCGCCGTACGTCCCACCCCGTCAGCCCGAACACCGCCCCCGGCAGCAGCAGATACGCCGGCCAGTGCCACGGGTACAGGCCGTACGACACCTCCCCGAGTCGGCGCGGGACGGCGCTGCCCACGAGCCGGCCGGCGCGCCCGTGTGGCGCGTGGGCGAGGAGCGCGATCAGCAGGGCGGCCGCCAGGGAGTGGACGAACAGCCCGCCCCGGAAGAGCCCCGGCGCGTTCTGCCCGTCGGTCAGTACCCAGACGGCACCGATACCGCACGCCAGGACCGCGCACCCGCCGTCCGCCACACCCCCCCCTGCACCCGGGCGAGCGCGCCCCTGACCGGTGCCGTGGCCGCCAGCGCGCCCAGCAGCAGCGCGAACGCCCGCGTGTCCGTCCCCTCGTACGCGCGCGTCGTGTCCACGACGTCGCCGAAGCGCAGCATCAGCGCGAGCGAGACGAGCGTCCCCGCGCCGGCGAGCACGGCGATCCGCCGCTCACCGCCCCGGCCCCGCCCGGCGAACGCCACCACCAGCGGCCAGGCCAGGTAGAACTGCCACTCGACGGCGACGCTCCACAGGTGCGCGAAGAGGCGGGTGCCGGAGGCGTTCCAGTAGCCGATCCGCTCGGTGATGAAGTGCCAGTTGACCGACTGCGCCGCGACCGGCGCGTCGTCGAGCGCGAACAGCAGGACGGACGGCCCGGCGAACGCCCAGGCGAGCAGGAGCGTGCCGACGCCGACGACGGCCAGCGCGGGCAGCAGGCGGCGCGCCCGTCGGACCCAGAACGCGAACAGGCCGATCCGCCCCCGGTCCGCCGCCTCCCGCAGCAGCAGTCCGGTGATCAGGAAGCCGGAGAGCACGAAGAACAGGTCGACACCCAGGAAGCCGCCGCTCAGGTGCCCGGCGTGGAAGAGCAGGACGGCGAGAACGGCCAGCCCGCGCAGCCCGTCGAGCGGGGCGATGTGGGCGCGGCGTACGGGGACGGCCCCGCCCGGAGCGTCGCGGGCCGTGGCGCGGCTCATCGGCAGCCGAGCTTGCCGTAGCGCGCGTCACCGGTCCACGAGCCGGTCGCCCACTTCTCCGGGGCGGCCGGAGTGAACCCGTACGCCGCGCCCAGCCGCTCGCCGAACCACTTGGCGAAGGCGGCCGAACCCTGCTGGCACGAGTGGATGCCGTCGTCCGACCGCCGGGCGTCGGCGGCGCCGGGATCGGTGCCCCACAGCGTGGAGGCGTCGAGGAACCGCACCGCCCCGCCGCTGCGGTCGGCGACCTCCTTCGCCGCCTTCGGCGCGCTCGCGATGGCCCCCGTGTACTTCTTATAGAAGTCGTCGATCTCGAAGGGCGGCGCGGAGACGATCACCAGCTCGGCACCGGCCCGCTTCGCGGTCTTCGCGAGCTTCTCGTACGAGGCGCGTTGCTGCTCGGCGGTGCCCCAGTCGTAGGTGGTGATCTGGTAGGCGATCACGTTCGGCCGGAAGGAGCCGATGTGCTTGGCGAGGTCCTTCCAGGTCGACTCCGCGGTCTGCCGTGCCATCCGGTCGCCCTCGACGACCGTGCCGCCGCCGTCCGACGACGCGTCCTTGAACTCCACGCCGCTCGCCTTCAGCGCCGCCGCCAGGGCCGGCGCCTCCGCACCGGAGATGGAGTCGCCCACCCAGAGGATCTTCTTCCCCTGGCCCGCGCCGTCCCGTGCCGCGTCCGACGACCGCGTCCGCGCACTGTCGCCCTCGCCGCCCGACGCGGTGCCTGACGCGCCGCAGCCGGTGAGGGCGGCGGCGGCGGTGGCAGTGGCGGTGAGGAGGACGCCGAGGGCGGCGCGGCGGCGACGGGAGGAGCGGGGAATGTTGTCCGTGTTCATGACCACAGGCAAGCAGCGCGCGAAGCCGATAAGCCGGGCGGTCACCTTCCGGTCACATGACGGGCAAAGAGCGGTCATACGGCGAGGCGCGAACAAAGGTTTTGGGCACTTCTGTGCCCGGAACCCCGGTTTCTCCGATTTCCGTCGGCTCGGCCGCCTCGGCAGCCGCCGGCTCAGCAGACGATGTAAATGCTCTGCCAGCCGAAGGGAGTGGACTGTTCCGCGCCCCTGTTGCTCCGGAGGACGGTGTGGACGGGGTCGCGCCCGTCGGCCGCGTTGTGCATGCGGCCGTCCTGCCCACGGGGAATCCATTTGTAGGAACCGTGGAAGGGGATGGTGTGGTGTCCGCAGCCGTTGACGTCGGCCGACCGTCCGGAGTAACTCGTCCCCTCGTAGGCGACGAAGGACGAGGTCATACCGGCCGCGCCGGAAGCGGACGCGGGCGCGGATACCGACGCGGACGCCGATGCGGCCGCGCCGGCCGGAACCGCCGTGAGACCACCGATCGCCGCCGTCGCCGCCAGTGCGACCGCCACTCGCCGACCGAATGCCGAATTGGTCATGAGAATGCCTTCTTTGTGTTTTCCGTGGCTCAGGCCTTGCCTTGATGCTAGACACCGTCCCTGCGGCCCTCCTATGCGTTTCGATACCGCTCTAAAGCACCGCGTCGACGTGGCGGAACAAGAAGGGGAAGTTGCCGGAGTTGACCTCAGGTGCGGTTGAGGGAGGAGAGTGAGCGACATGACTGCACAGCAGGAACACTTCCAAATCACCACGCTCGTCAGCCGCTTCTTCCGCGCCCTCGACGAGCGCGCGTTCGAGAACGACTGGACGCGCGCCTACGTCACCGACGACATACGCGCCGAAACCCGATCGGAACGACCGAGGGCCACGATGCGATGCGGAAACACAGGAGGAGGCCGTCGGCTGGTTCGCCCGCACCCAGCACCTCACCACCGACCTCCTGGTCGACGTCGACGCCACCGCGGGAACGGCGACGGCCTCTTGGAACTCCCTGATGACCCACGTCCACCACGCCGCGACCCTCCGCGAATGCGGCGAGGGCGCACTCCCCGTCTTCACCGTCGGTGGCCTCTGGCAGGCGACACTGCGCCGCACCCCCGACGGCTGGCGCTTCTCCCGCACGTCCGTCCGGCCAAACTGGACCACGGGCGAGCCGCCGCCGCTCCCGGAGGCGGCGACAGCGGCCCGGGCACTTGAGGAGGGCCGATAACAGACCGGAATCCCCGGGGCCGACCTCCTTCGGCAACGCCCCGGGCCTCGTCGGTGGGCCCGGTGACGGGCCGGGGCGGCCCGGACTGGCGGGCGGTGGGCTCGGGCTCACACTCCCAGGCGGCGTGCCAGTGGCCGGCGGGCGAGGAACAGGGTGGTGGCCGTGGCCAGGGCGGTCAGGGCCAGGGCGAGGAAGTACGCGGGGGAGGGCGAGTCGCTCCCGGCCGCCTTCAGGGCGTTGCCGCCGAGTCCGCCGCCGAGTGCTCCGGCCAGCCAGAACAGGCCCACCATCTGGCTGACGAACGTCGCCGGTGCCACGGCGGTGGCGACACTCATGCCGACCGGCGCGAAGGCCACCTCGCCGGCCGCCAACAGCAGGAAGGCCAGCAGCAGCCACAGCGGTGACACCCGGCCGTCGGCCGCCGAGGCGGACTGCCACGCCGCGAGCGCCATGACCGTGAAGGCCGCGCCCATGCACACCATGCCGATGGTGAACTTGGCGGCGGCGTTGATCCGGTCCCCCGCGCGCCTCCACACCATGGCGAACAGCGGTGCGGTGAGCAGCACGAACAGCGGTAGCGCCGACTGGAACCAGCTCGCCGGCACGGTGCGGCCGAACACCACGCGGTCCGTCGAGTCCCTGGCGAAGACCGAGAAGACCGACCCAGCCTGCAGCGACATCGCCCAGAACAGGGCCGAGGCCAGGAACAGCCAGACGTACGTCCTCACCCGGACCCGTTCCGCCTTCGTCAGCCGGGGGACACGGAGCAGGTGCCGGAAGAAGAGCACCGGCACCACCACGGTCAGCAGGCCGGTCAGAGCCATGACGTGGGCGATCCGGAAGGTGCCGAGCGCCGCGTCGGTGCCGTACCCGAGCGCGAGGACGGCGACCGCCACCGCGGTGACCCACAGCACCCGGGCGCGCTGCGCCGGGGTGGCGGGGTGTTCCGGGGCGCGGCCGACGGCGCCGAAGTGGCGGGAGCCGCGCACGTACTGGAACAGCCCCAAGGCCATGCCGAACGCGGCGAGCCCGAATCCCAGGTGCCAGTTCACGGTCTCACCCACGGCGCCCACGGCGAGGGGCGACACCAGGGCGCTGATCTGGACGCTCATGTAGAAGACCGCGAACCCGGCGTCCCGGCCCGCCCGGTCCCGGGGCGGGTAGAACGCGCTCAGCAGTCCGGCCATGTTCGGTTTCAGCAACCCGGTGCCGGCCGCGATGAGGAGCAGCCCGGGGTAGAAGAACGTGTGCCCGGGGACGGCCAGCGACACGTGGCCCAGCCCGATCAGGGCAGCCCCGTACAGGACGGCACGGCGGGACCCAAGCAGCCGGTCACCGACCCAGCCGCCCGGCACCGACGCGACGAAGACCGTGGCCAGGTACAGGCCGTAGAGCGCGGCGGCGTCACCGTCGCCCATGCCGAGCCCACCCTCCGCCGCCGGCGCCGAGGCGTACAGGACGAGGATCGCCGACATTCCGTAGAAGCTGAACCGTTCCCAGATGTCGGTGGCGAACAGGGTGGTGAACCACCGGGGCCGGCCCAGCGGACCTCTGCCGCCGGTACGGGGCGGGCGGACCGGTTCGGCGGCCCGCGGGCGGATCGGCGCGGTCATGGCTCCTCCATCAGGACGCTGGCGCGGGGGAAGAGACTCGCCTCGGGGCGTCGGAGGCCGGTCGAGGGCGGGTGGAGGCCGGTGCCGTCCCGGGCAGCGGCCGCCGGTTCGAGCCGGTGTCGAGGGCGGTCGCCGACCCTGGATGCCTTCCGCGAACGCCGACAGAGGACGGAGGCCGGCCAGATGCCGCAGTCCCTCCCCTTCCGAGTGATGCTGCGCATGGAGGTCCACCCCGGCCAGGGGGCCGAGTTCGAGCGGGTGTGGCAAGAGATCGGGCGGCGCATCGCCGCACAACCGGGCAATCTGTGCCAGACGTTGGCCCGGTCGGCCGACGAGGACGACGTGTACTACGTCGTCACCGACTGGGTCGACGCCCCGAGCTTCCACCGCTTCGAGCACAGCGAGGAACACGTGGACAACCGCCGGCGGCTCGCCCCCTTCCGGTGCGGTGGCGAGATGCGGCTCAGCCAGACGCTGTGCCTGCTGCCGGGGGAGGCGGCCCGATGACCCCTCCCGTACGTCCCCGCGGCCCCACGCCCCTTATGCCCCACGCCTCCCTGCAACGGACAGGAGCACTGTCGTGCTGCACCAGGAACTGAAGGAACTGGCAGAGCCCGAGTGGAAGGAGATCACCGAGCACCCGTTCTGGGCGGGAGTGCGGGACGGGACCCTGCCCGCCCGTGCCCTGACGCACCTCGTCGAGCAGTGCGCGGGCCATGTCCTGCCCGCCTACGCCAGGGCCCTGGCCCGTACCGCGGCCGCCACCCGCTGGGACCGGCACGTCGTGCTGCTGGCACAGGCCGCGGCGGGCACGGTACGGGCGCGCGACCGGTTGCTGGCAGCGCACAACGGGCTGGACGCCGCCCTCGGCGTCCCCCGCGCCGACCCCAAGGCGCCCGCCGGCGCCATCACCCACGCGCACACCGCGTTCCTGCACGCGGCGACGGCCACGACGGTGGCCGCCGGCATGGGCGCGCTCCTGCCCCTGGCCTGGTTCCGTCAGCGTGTCGGGGACGACCTGCGCCTGCGCCGGGTGCCCGGCTCGCGGCACGGTGCCTGGGCCGACGCCTTCCGGCCCGGACCCGAGTACGCGCGGAGCGTCGCCGAACTGGAGGGCGCCTACGACGAACTCGGTGAGCTGATGGCTGCGCCAGGACGGACGGAACTGGTCGAGTACTTCACGCTGGGACTGCGCTACACCGCGTCCCTCACGAAGGCCGCCTGGGCCGAGGCCGGACCGCGGGCGGTCGGCTGACCCGCCGCCGGCCCGCACCGCCGCCCGGCCCGGCCCCCACGGCACGGGCCCGGCCCCACCGAGGGGCCGGGCCCGTGCTCCGTCCCGCGCGTTCACCAGTCGATGACCGCGTCCCGCCGCAGGAACACCCCGCACGGCCCGCCGTCCGGCAGCGTCGCGGCGTCCGCGACGTGCCGGGCCGCCTCCTCGGGGGTCTGCTCCGCCTGCGGCTGCATGCGGGTGCGGACCAGGCCGGGGTTGACGGCGTTCACCAGGACGCCCGTCCCCTCGACCTCCCGCGCCAGCATCGTGGTGAGCGCGTTGAGGGCCACCTTCGAGGCCGTGTAGCCGGGGCACTCGGGAGCCGGGCCGTACGCGAACGACGCGGCCCCGCTGGACACGTTGACCACCCGCCCCCAGCCCCGCTCCACCATGCCGGGCAGGAACGCCTGGGTCACCCGCCAGGCGCCCAGCAGGTTGACGTCCAGGCTGCGGCGCACCAGGTCCAGGTCGGCGACGGCCGGTGCGGAGCCCCAGTCCAGCAGGACGCCCGCGTTGTTGACCAGGATGTCGACGGATCGCCGCGCGGCGGCCGCCCGTACGGCGTCGGGGTCGGTGACGTCCAGCGCGAGGGCCGCCGTGTCGCCGGCGGCCCTGGCGGCCGCCCGCTTGGCGGCCGCCTCGTCCCGTGCGGCGAACAGGACCCGGTGCCCGCGTGCCGCCAGTTCCGTGGCCACCGCCAGGCCGAGGCCGCGGTTGGCCCCGGTGACCAGTGCGGTACGCGCCGGGCCCGTCACGCCCGTACCTCCTCGATGTACGAGGTGCCGTGCGAGCCGTCCGCGCGGCACCACTCCTCGCGCAGCCGCAGCCGGCCGTCCGGCAGCCGTTCCGGGTGGCTCACGCACCGCCCGGACACGACCTCGCCGTCGGTGAGCACCTGGCAGTACGCGGCGGAGACGACCCCGTCCGCGTCGCACCGGCCGACCAGGCGGCCCTGCCGGACCCGGCCGCCGGAGAACTCCGCCCAGACCAGGTCCCGGTGTTGGTGGTAGTGACCGGTGGGGACCTGTGCGGCGCCGGGGCCGGAGGCGGTCTCCGCGGCCGTGGACCGGAAGGTCAGGCCGTCGTAGAGAGCCGGGGCCGGGGCGGTCGGAGGGCGGCCGACGGGGGTCATCGGGAGGCTCCCGTCAGGGTGTAACCGGACCGGAAGACCCCGTCGGGGTCCAGCCGCCGCTTGAGGCGGCACAGCCGGGCGAAGTTCTCCGGGCCGTAGGTCCGCTCTCCCCGGGCGGCCGTGAGGTCTTCCTGGCCCGCGTAGTTGAGGTAGCCCTCGCCCCAGGCGCTGTACGGCTCGGCGAGCCGGGAGACCGAGTGGGCCCACGCCCGCTGCTGGTCGTCGGCGGCCGACAGCCCGGCGTCCCAGATGGCCATGCCGGTGATGTTGAACCGGGCGTTGCGGAAGGGCACCACGCCCGGCACACGGGCCCCGTCGCGTACGGCGCCGTGGATCGGTTCGATCAGGATGGTGTCGTTGTACGGGTCGGTGACCCGGGCCGCGCGGAACCGTTCGGCCACGGCCTCGGCCAGCTCGTCGGGCAGGCCGTCGACGCAGCGCGCGCTCCAGTAGTGCCGCAGTCCGAACGGCAGCCGCCCCAGGCACTGTTGCACGGAGACGTACGAGCGCTCGCCTATGTTCCAGGCCACCGGGGTGAGGTCGGCACGCAGCGCTTTGTCCAGCACGGCCGGGTACGCGGGGTCGGCCCCCGAGTAGCACACGCTGAGGACGCCCGCCGGCTCCTGCATCGGGCCGTACCGTTCGAGGAGCAGGGTGCAGACCAGCTCGTCGGGCGCATCCCGCATCAGGTCGCGGAAGAGCCGTACGACGGCGGCCGGGTCGTCGCCCGGGTAGGCGACGTAACCGCCGTACACGGACGGCACGTCGTGCAGCCGGAAGGTGAACTCGGTGACCGCGCCGAAGTGGTGGCCCGCGCCGCGCAGCGCCCAGTCGATCTCCGGGTACGTCTCCGGGGAGACCCTGAGCGTCTCGCCGGACGCGGTCACCAACTCGTAGCTCAGTACGTTGTCGCAGCTGAGACCCGCGCGGCCCATCAAGTGCCCGATGCCGCCGCCGAGAGTCAGCCCGCCGACGCCGGTGTCGTCGAACGTGCCGCCCGTCGTGGCCATCCGGTACGTGTCGGTCGCCAGGTCGACCTGGGCCCAGGTGGCCCCGCCGCCGACGCGCGCCGTCCGGGCACCGGGGTCGACCCGCACCCCGTTCAGCGACCGCAGGTCGATCACGACGCCGCCGTCGACGGACCCGGCGCCCGCGATGTTGTGCCCGCCGCCCCGTACCGTCGTCGGCAGACCCGTCTCCTGCGCGGCCAGCACCGCGGCCCTTACCCCGGCGGTGTCCCGGGGCAGGCAGACGGCGGCCGGGCGGCGGTCGTGGACCCCGTTGAACAGCAGCCGCACCCGGTCGTAGGCGGGGTGCTCGGCGGTGACCACCCTCCCGGGACAGGCTGCTTCGAGTGTGCGGCGCACATCGGCGCTCATGACGTCTCCCTCCGTGAGATGGGGGTGGCGGCCGGGGCGGGACCGGACCCGGGCGTGCCGGGGGAGAGCCGGGCCAGCAGGGCGCTCGCCGCCTCCCGGGACGCGGCGAGCGCGAGCTTCGCCGAGCCGCCGCTGCCGCCGGTGAAGGTGAACAGCCGCCCGGCGGTGCCGGCCACGGGCGCCAGGGCGAGCCGCCCGGCCGGGCCGTACGCGTCCACGGCGGCCACCGGGTGCAGCAACCGCCCCAGGGACAGGCGGGGCAGTCGCGTCCCGGCCGCCGCCCGGACGGCGCGCTCCTCGTGGCCGAGGAAGCGCACGGTGCCGGGGGCGGCTCCCCAGCGTTCGGTGGGCAGGCCCAGCAGCATCCGGCCGGGGCCCGCCGGGCGGCCGTACAGTCCGCTGGTCTCGTCGACGAAGGCGGGCGGCAGCAGCCCGCCGGCCCGGTAGACGGCGCACTGGGTGGCCTTGGACCGCAGGCTCCCGTCGTCGGGGACGCCAAGGGAGCGCAGCAGCGGGCCTGTCCAAGCGCCGGTGGCCGCCACCAGTACGTCGGCCGTGCCCCGGACGGTGCCGGTCAGGTAGCTCACGCCGCCCTCCGGGCCGTCGAAGGACAGGGCGCGCAGCCGGTCCGGCGGTACGTCCGCGCCGCGGGCGACGAGGTCGGTGATCACCGCCCGGCGCAGGCCGTCGGGGGAGAGGTGGCCGGCGCACGGCTCCAGCACGGCCACCGCGCCCTCCGGGAGGCCCCGGAGGCCGAACTCGTCGGCCAGCCGGCGCGCGTCACACCACTCGGCCGTCGGCGGCAGGGCGTCGGTCCCGGCGGGGGCGGGCCCGGTCGCGGGAGGCAGGACGTACAGGGAAGCGCCGGGGCGGTAGCCGGACCACTCCCGTAGCGTGCGGCTGGTCCGCAGCTCCGCGAGGCTGAGCGCGGACAGCCGCGCCGTCTCGGGATCGCGCTCGAAGGCCCGCACGAGGCCCCCCGACGCGGCGGTCGCGTCCGGCCGGGCGCCGCCGGCCAGCAGGGTCACCCGGACCCCGTGCTCCGTGACGAGCCGCCAGGCCAGCAGCGCACCCGCCATCCCGGCGCCCACGACGCAGATCTTCATGTGGCCGACGCTCCTTGGGGAGCCGGAGCCGGAGCCGGAGCCGGAGCCGGAGCCGGAGCCGCGGCCGGGGCGCCGGCCGTACCGGTGAGCGCGCCGCGCAGCTCCGGGTCGCTTCCAGGGCGCAGCAGACAGCGGGCGGCGTACGCGGCGTCGAAGTACGCAGGCGTCAGGGCCCGCGCGGCCCGCTCCCGCTCGGTGGCGTACTCGGGGCCCCGCACCGCCGGGGCATCGAGGTCCCAGCCGGCGGTCAGGGCGCGGTAGCGCTCCGGGGTGAAGTCGGTGGCGTACGGGGCGGGCCGGTCCCAGCACAGGAACGCGCGCAGCTTCCGCGGCTCCTCGTGCTCCAGCAGTTCGTGGGCCCATACGGCGTGGCCCCTGCTGGTGGAGAACTTGGCACCCGACAGCCGGTAGAACTCGTTGACCACCAAGCCGCCCAGCACGTCCGGCGGCAGTCCGCAGGCCAGGAACAGCACGGGGATGTGCACCAGGTAGTAGAACATGTTGTCCCGGCCCAGGAACGCCCACACGGCATCGACGCCGCGCCAGGCGCGCAGGTGCCCGTCGATCCCCGCCGCGCCCGGTTCCAGTCGCTGTCCGATGGCGTACAGGTAGCCCAGTGCCATCTCGGACCACACGTCGACGCGGTGTCCGGGCGTGGTGACGGACTCCACTCCCCAGTCGGTCGGATAGCTGAGCGGTACCTCGGGGAGTTCGGGGAGGTGGAACAGCCGCCGCAACAGCAGCCGGGCACCGGGCGGCGCGTCGGCAGCGGCCCAGACGCGGCCGAGGCCCTCGCGGTACCGCTCCAACGGGAGGACGGGGCCGCGCACCGTGCGCCGTGCGGTGAGCGGCGCACCGCAGCGGGTGCACCGCGCGTCCACCAGGTTCCCGGCCGCGGTGTACCAGCCGCACCCCTCGCATGTACCGCCGCACGCCTCCGACCCGCACCGGGGACAGGCCCCGGACACGTACGCGTGGTGGGCGACGCCGGGGCAGGACGGGCAGTCGGGGGTCTCCCACTCCCGTACGGGCACCCTCCCGGAGGCGACCAGCTCGTCGAGGAATCCGGCGACCGCGGTCCGGTAGCCGACGTCGCCGAGCGGGTCGGTGAAGACGTCGTGGTGCACGCCCGCCCGCTCGAACACCTCGCGGATGCGCGCGGCGTGTCCGTCGCGTTCCGCGCGTACCTCGGTGCCCTGCTGCCGGGCCCGGGCGAGCACGTAGTTCTGGTGGTCGTCCAGGCCGCACACCGTCAGGACCCGCTCGCCGCGCAGCCGGGCCGCGCGGGCCGCGACGTCCGCGGCGATGTACGGGCCGGCCAGGTGCCCCACGTGCAGCGGACCGTTGGGGGTGGGCGGCGGGGAGAGCAGTACGGTCGTGCCCGGGCCGCCGGGTGGCGCCGCCGGGGTCATCCGGCTTCCCCGGAGTCCGCCGCGGACGGCAGCCAGTAGACGCTGAGGATGCACACCGGCTCCTCGGCCGCCGTGATGACGTGCCGCTCCCCGGGGGACAGCAGCACGGCCGTACCCGGCCTGGCCGTGACCTCCTCACCCTCCACCGTGAACACGGCCGTGCCGCCGACGACGACGGCGAGTTCGACTTCGGGGTGCTCGTCCGGCGCGCTCTTTCCGTGTGCGGGAACGCGGCACCACATGGCGTCGAACGGCAGCGGCTGTTTCGTCGGCCGGTGCTCCCAGCGTCCGATGCCGATTCCGTATTCCTGACTCAGCTGCGATTCATCCAGGGTGAACGTCTGCACGGCCAGCTCCCAGCCGGTAGTCCCTCCGCGCGGCGCGCGGCCGACGGGAAGAGCATCCGGGACACCGCTCAAGGAGCGGTCGAACGGGGTTGGGCCGCCCACCCGCGCGTGCCACCATGAGGTCATGGCCACCGAATTACCGGTGGGGCAGCGCCCCACCCGCTATGCGCCGCGTTCCGTGCGCACGCTGGCATACGAGGAGGTGGGCGGCTGGACGGTGAAACGGTATTCCGTGTCGGCTCTGCGGGAGCTGCCGCCCGCGGAGGTGCACGCCTTCGCCCGGGACGCGGTCCGCCGGAGCCTGCCCGCGCCGCACGACGAGGGCCCCGCGCACGCGTTCAGCGTGGTGCACGAGGACGAGGACGGCGTGTACGCCGTCGTCGGCTGGTGGAGCGTCAACCGGCTGATCCTGCACACCCGTACCTGGCTCGCCGACTGGACGGGCCTTCGACGGCCGACCGAGGCGCCGGCCCACGCCACCGCCTGCGTCTGGGAACTGGCTGCGATCGGCCGCGAGCGCGACGCATGGGTCGAGCACGTCGTGCAGAACGACCCGCCGGACTACGCCCGTTATCTGGCCGCCGGCATCGACGGGGCGTACTGAGGGGGTGAGTACGGTGGGGGTGTCCCGCGACGCCTGCCGGCGCCGCGGGACACCCGGGGAGCAGCCCGCCGCCCCGCGGGACGGGCTGGTCGCGGACCTACAGCGGCGCCCCCTGGTAGGCACCGATGTGCGGGACGTTCGGTACAGGGTTGCCGTAGAAGTCCCGCCCGCCGTCGTCGGCGACGCGGCTGCCCGCGTTCAGGGCCGGTGAGCCGCCCCTGAGCCGGTAGCCGTCGGCGTCGGACACGCGGACCGCCGAGCCGGGCGCCGTCAGCAGCGGGTCGCCGGTGATGTTGTGGTCCCCGTGCGCGGGGAGCGCCGTGGCCCGGTGGAACAAGTTGTACCGGTACGTGCCGTAGTCGTCGTCGACGGTGGAGCCCTCCGGCCGGCCCACGAACACGTTGCCCTGCAGGGAGAAGTCGTTCCGCCGGTCGACCTCCACAAGGTTGGGCGCGTTCGGGGCGTAGAAGGTGTTTTGGTAGACGCGCAGATTGGAGACGCCCTGGCAGAAGGAGCTGATCACGCCGAATCCCTGTGCGCCGGAGGCGTCGTTCTGGCTGATGTTGTACCGGACGACACTGTCCTTGGCGATTTCCCCGTCGCTCTGGCAGAAGTAGAGGAAACCACCGCCGTTGTCCTGTGAATAGTTGTACTGGTAGGTGGTCCCGACGTTTCCCCCTTCCACGGCGAAGGCCATGCCCGGGTACCTTCCGCGCCGCACGGTGTTGTATTCGAAGGTGGTGCGGTCCGAATTCCAGGCGTAGGCGCCGATGTTGTAGTCGGTGGACCGGATGTTGTACCCGTCGACGGTGTTCTCGGTCACCCGGGCCCGGTTCCCGTTGAACAGGACGATGCCGTCACCGCCGACATCCGTGACGGTGTTGCGACTGATGACGATCCCTTCGTTGGGGACGAAGGTGCTGCCGGGGCCCTTGGGGTTCTCCGTGCGCTTCTGCCAGTCGGAGGTGATGCCGATGCCGATCCGGTCCACGTGGCTGACCTTGGTGTCGGTCACCGCGATCCCGGAGAAGCCGGTCGGCTTCGCGGTGCCGGCCGCCTCGAAGAGGATGCCGCCGCTGGGGTTGGGGTAGCGGTCGTCGCTGCCGTTGACGTCGCGGACGGTGACTTGGTCGATCACGTAGTGGCGACCGATGCCGTAGTCCCGCAGCAGGACCCGGATACCCGCGCGCCGGGCCGCCGTCGCCCCGGTGTTGGTGACGGTGATCTTGCGGACCTGGTAGTACTCGACGTTCTGCAGCAGGACGGCGGCGGAGGCGCCGGCGCCGTCGACGACCGGGGCGCCCGTGCCGTAGGGCTCCACGGTCACCGGCTCCTTCGCGGTGCCCGACCCCTTGGGGGCGAGGGTGCCCCGGCAGGTGGTGCCGCCGCGCAGCAGGAGCCGGTCGCCCGGCGCGAACGTCACGCTGTTGGCCCGGGCCAGGGACCGCCACGCGGTGGCCTCGTCGGTGCCCTTGGCGTCGTCGTTGCCCTTGGCGCAGTCGACGAAATACGTGGTGCGGGCCGTGATCGCGGCGGCCGCGGGGGAAAGCGCTGCGGCGGACGGGGCCGGGGCGAGGCCCAGGGCCGTCGCGGCGACCAGTGCGGCCCGGACCGGTCGGGTGGTGAACCATCTACGCACATCTCCTCCATTCCACCCGCGCGGGCGGCCGTCGCCAGCGCCGGTGTGCGCCGCATCGTGGCCGGGTCCGCACGAGCGGCGCTAGAGAAGGCCTGGATTCCTCTTGCGATGTGTCGAATTTAGGTGTTAGGAGGACGCGTGCATTCGATGGCGGTCGCCCGTGAGCGGTCGCAGGCGGCGCGCCGGACACGCCGGTCGGACCAGTCAGGCCAGTCGGATCGGTCAAGCCGTCCCGGAGCGAACGGCAGGCGTCCTAGCCGCTTTCGAGCAGCACTGTCCACCCTGGCGGCAGACCACGACACCGAACCCGTGACGCTCGAAGGCGAGGACACGATGACGGCGCACACACCACCGGCGAATGCCGAGGAACTGACCCAGGCGGTCACCCGCGACGGGGTGGAGTTCCTGCTGGTCATGTTCGTCAACCTGCGGGGCAAGACCTGCGCCAAACTGGCGCCCGCGCACACGCTCGACCGGCTGCTCACCGACGGCCTGGGCTTCGCCGGCAACGCCGCCGACGGGCTGGGGCAGACCTCGGCCGACCCGGACGTCGTCGCGATGCCCGACCCCACCTCCTACGTCCGGGTGCCGCTCCAGGAGAACCTCGGCATCGTCCAGTGTGACCTGTATGTACGGGGCGAACCGTGGCCGTACGCCCCCCGGGGCATCCTGCGACGGCAGCTGGGCCGGCTCGCCGAGCAGCGGCTCGAACTCAAGGCGGGTGCCGAACCCGAGTACTTCCTGGTCCGCCGTACCGAGGACGGCGGCATTCGCGTCGCGGACGAGCTGGACGACACCGCCTCCCCCTGCTACGACGCCCACGCGGCCACCCGCTCACTGGACCACCTGACCACCGTCAGCCGTGCCCTCGACGCCATGGGCTGGGACAACTACTCCAACGACCACGAGGACGCCAACGGCCAGTTCGAGCACAACTTCGGCTACGCGGAGGCGCTGCGCACCGCCGACCGCGTCGTCGTCTTCCGCCACCTGGTCCGGCTGGCCGCGCACCGGGCCGGGCTGATCGCCACCTTCATGCCCAAGCCGTTCGCGGACCTCACCGGCAGCGGGCTGCACCTGCACCTGTCGCTGTGGCAGGACGGCCGCAACGCCTTCCACGCCCCGGACGACTCACGCGGACTGGGCCTGTCGCGGCGGGCGTACGGCTTCGTCGCGGGCATCCTCGACCACGCGCCCGGACTGATGGCGCTGACCTGCCCCACGGTCAACTCCTACAAGCGGCTCGGGGCGGGCGCCGCGACGCTGTCCGGGTCCAGCTGGGCGCCGGGGTACGCCAGTTACGGGGGCAACAACCGCACCCACCTGGTCCGGGTGCCGGACTCGGACCGGATCGAGGTGCGCTGTGTGGACTCCGCCGCCAACCCCTACCTGGCGCTCGCCGGACTGGCGGCCGCCGGCGCGGACGGCATGGAGCGCGGCGCCGACCCCGGCAGCCCCCTCGAGGCGGACCTGGAGGCGGTGGGCGCGGCCACGGGCGCCGGGCGGCCGCGTCCGCTGCCGCCCACCCTGCTGCACGCGGCCGAAGCCCTGGCCGCGGACGACGTGCTGCGCGAGGGTCTGGGCAAGACACCGGACGGCTTCTACGCCGATTACTACGCCGACGTGAAGCGTGCCGAGTTCGACGGCTACCACCGCCAGGTCTCCGCGTGGGAGCTGCGCACCTACCTGCAGGTCTGAGCCGCGCGTGGAAGGCCGGGGGGCCGGCCGGACCCCGGCCGGTCCCCCGGCGTAAGCGGTGGGCGGCTACAGGTCGAGCGTGATGCCGTAGTGCCGCAGCCAGAAGTCGAACCCGAGCGCCATCTCCAGGTTGGACCGGCTGTGCCACTCGTGGGCGGTGGGAGACCGGTCCGCCACCGCCTTGCGTGCCGCGTCGGTGTCCAGCAGCGGGAGCACCGGCGCGTTCGGGTCGGCCAGGACGGCGGCCATCGCGTCGTGCAGTGCGTGGGTGTACGCGGGGTCCTGCGTCACCGGGTAGGGGCTCTTCGGGCGCTCCAGCACCGACTTGGGCACCAGGCCCCCGCCGGCGGCGGCACGCAGCAGGCTCTTCTCCCGGCCGTCGAAGGTCTTGAACGACCAGGGCGTGTTGTAGACGTACTCCACCAGCCGGTGATCGCAGAACGGCACCCGGGTCTCCAGGCTGGACGCCATGGCGAGCCGGTCACCCCGGTCCAGCAGCATCGGCAGCCAGCGGTTGAGGTGGGCGAAGCACAGTTCCCGCATCCGGTGCTCGTGCGGATCCTCGTTCTCCTGGTGCGGGGTCAGCGCGCGCGTCTGCGCGAAGGCGTCCGCGTAGTAGCCGGGCATGTCCAGCTTGTCGAGCAGACCGCGGCCGAACAGTCCGCGGCCCTGGCCGCCGCGGCTGCCCTCCTGGCGTTTCTCGGCCTCGATCCACGGGAAGTTGTCGGCGGCCACCAGCTCGCTGTCGTGTAGCCACTTGAAGCCGCCGAAGATCTCGTCGGCGGTCTCGCCGGTCAGGGCCACCGTCGAGTGCTCGCGGGTGGCGCGCAGCATCAGGTACAGCGAGGTGTCCATGTCGCCCAGCATGGTCGGCATGTCCTGCGCGAGGACCGCGGCCTCGCGGGCCTTGGCGCTGATGAGGTCGGCCGTGCCCAGCACGATGTCGGTGTGGTCGGCGCCGACGTGCCGGGCCAGTTCCGCGGCGTACGGCGCGTCCGGGGTGTCGCGCTGGTCGTCCGGACGGAAGTTCTCGCTGTAGCCGACGAAGGTGGCGGTGATGGAACGCACCGCCTCGTCACCCGCCGCGGCGCGGGCCTTGGCGGCCAAGGCAGTGACCACACTGGAATCGATGCCGCCGGACAGCGTGGTGCACAGCGGGACGTCGGCCACCAGCTCGCGGGTGACGATCTCCTCCAGCAGGGACCGGATGTGCGCCACCGTCGTGTCGAGGCCGTCCGTGTGCGGCCGCGCCTCCAGGGCCCAGTAGCGGTGTTCGCGCACGCCGGAGCGGCTGACAGTCATGGTGTGGCCCGGCAGCAGCTCCCGCATGTCACGAAAGGCGGCCTGGCCCGGGGTCTTGGCGGTGGAGAACAGCTCCCGCAGCTCCGCCACGCCCACCACCGGCTTGACGTCGGGGTGCGCCAACAGGGCCTTGGGCTCGGATCCGAAGAGGACCCCGTCCGGCCGGACGCTGTAGAACAGCGGTTTGATGCCGAGCCGGTCGCGGACCAGCAGCAGTTCCTCGGCCCGCGGATCCCACACTGCGAAGGCGAACATGCCCTCCAGGTGCTCGGCGCAGCCGGCCCCCCACTCCAGGTACGAGCGCAGCACCACCTCGGTGTCCGAGCGGGTGCGGAAGCGGTGGCTGCGGGACTCCAGTTCCGAGCGGAGCTGCTTGAAGTTGTAGACCTCACCGCTGTAGGTGAGGACGGCGAGGGTCCGGCCGTCCTCCTCGGCGACCATCGGCTGGACGCCGCCGGCCAGGTCGATGATGGAGTTACGGGTGTGGCCCAGCCCCGCGTGCGGGCCGACCCACACACCGCGGGCGTCGGGGCCCCGGAGGCCGAGCGTGTCGTTCATGGACTGGACCGTCGCCTTCTCGCGACGGAGATCACGGGCGTAGTCCACCCAGCCGGTAATGCCGCACATGCGGAGCTCTCCTCACTGTCGACTCACCGTCGACTGTGTCGTCGGTCGGATCCGGGGTGTCGCCGGCCGCCGGTGCGTGCCGGTGCGACGGGTCAGAACGGCCAGGCCTCCCGGCGCCAGGCCGCGTCCACATGGGCCCACTCGAAGTAGGCGGCGTGCCGCGCGTGCGTGACCAGCTCCCGGCGGCCGGTCGGCGAGCAGTCCTTGGCGATGTCGTCCACGGTGGCCAGGAACACGTCGACCAGGCCGCGGTAGGTGTCGCCGGGGTGCCACTCCTCGATCACCGCGGCGTAGCGGGAACCCGGCACGCGCCGGGTCAGCAGTCCGTCGGTGACGAGCAGGAACAGCCACGCCGCGGGCAGGACGGCGCCGGTGCCCGCGGGCAGCGAACGGGCCGGGGCGGCGGCCAGGAAGGCGGTGTAGCCGAGCGTGGTGGGCAGCGGCTCCGGCGTGCCGTCCGCGAGCGGCAGCCGCAGGTCCTTCCCCCACCGCCGCACCCGCTCCTGACGCCGCTCGGCGTCCTCGGCGGTGCCGGTGCCCATCCGGCTGAACAACAGGGCCTGGCGCGGGTCGGCGGCCACCGCGGCACAGCGGGCGTGCGCGGCGGCGTAGGCGGGCAGGACGTGCCAGTGGTCCTGCTGGAGGAAGTGCGCCAGCGCGGTGTCCGGCAGGCTCCCGTCGGCCAGCCCCCGGTAGAAGGGGTGGCCGAGCAGCCGTCGGGCGGTGTCCCCCACGGTCCGGGCGAGTTCGGTCCGTGCCGGCGGATGCCGTTCGGTGGTGTCACGCTCCATGCGGGGAAGCGTGGCCCCGGGTGCTCGAGGAACGATCGGAGACGGCTCGCGGGGCGCGGTCCCGCGCGGCGCCGGGCACGCCCCGCCCGCGCGGGGGTACGCCGCGGCCCGCCCCCGGCGTACCGGGGACGGACCGCGGGCGGCCGGGTCTTGGCGTCAGTCCTGACAGGCGGCCCGGGACAGGACGCCGGTCAGCACCTCCTGCGGGTCGCCCGCCAGGTGCTCGGCGCGCCAGGAGACGAAGGCGTCCGGACGGACCAAGACGGCACCGTCCGGCCCCACTCCGTACGCCCCGGCCCAGTCGCGGTCGGCCGGCCGCAGCTCCGCCCGCTCGCCGACCGTCCAGGTGCGCAGCGGGACGCCGAGCTTCCGGGCGACCGGTTCCGCGGCCCGCGCCCAGGCCCCGCCACCGGGCCCGGTGAGCAGCACGTAGGAGTCCCAGAACAGGTCGACCGTGGAGAGCTCCTCACTCCCGCGCCGCAGCCACACGTGCGGGGCCCGGGTGCCGGGCTCGCCGGTGAGCCGCAGTTCGGGACTCAGGACCCGGGCGCCGAGGTCGTCCGCCAGGACGGAGGCGGAGCGGTAACGGTAGCCCAGCGTGATGATCACGTCGTCCACGAAGTCGGCCAGGTCCGCCTCGGTGGCGTACCCGTGCCGGATCCGGTTGCGTACCAGCGCCTGCTCGGACATGGCGATGCCCAGCGGGCGCCGCTCGGCGTCGTAGGTGTCCAAGAGCGCGTCGGTACCCCAGCCCCTGAGGACGGCGGCCAGCTTCCAGGCGAGGTTGTGGGCGTCGTGGATGCCGGTGTTGGCGCCGAATCCGCCGGCCGGCGGGTGGACGTGTGCGGCGTCCCCGGCCAGGAACACCCGGCCCGCCCGGAACGTCTCGGAGACCAGTTGCGCGCCGCGCCAGGGCACCCTGTCCACGATCTCCACGTCGATGTCCCGCCCGGCGGCCCGCCGCACGATGTCCACGCACCGCTCGTCTGTGAAGTCGGCCGGGGTCTCGCCCTTCTCGGGGAAGTACAGCGGCGCGGCCAGCCACGGGTCGCGGCCGTGCAGCCGGGACAGGCCCATCAGGCCGCCGCCCGCGGAGGCGTAGCACAGAATGAACTTGCGGTCTTTCAGCAGCCGTTCGAGTTCCGGCGCCCGGAAGTAGACGCTGATCGCGTCGAACACGGTGCCGCGTCCGGCGCGCCGCACGCCCAGGGCCTCCCGGGTGCGGCTGCTCGCGCCGTCCGCGCCCACCAGGTAGTCCGCCCGTACCGTGAACCGCCGGCCGGTCGCCTTCTCGCCGACGACGGTGGTCACGCCTTCGGAGTCCTGCTCGAAGGAGAGCAGCTCGCAGCCGAAGCGCACGTCGGCGCCGTGCTCCCGGGCCTTGGCGACCAGCACCTTCTCGTACCGGTCCTGCCCACACCCCATCACCCGCTCGGGGCTGACCGTGGGGCCGTCCAGGGACGGCACCTCCAGTACCTCCGCGTCGTCGATCTCGGCGAAGGTGCGCACCTTGATGATGCCGCCCTCGAAGTACGGGTGGGAGTCGCCCATCTCCAGGGCCCGGATGTCGGGCCCCAGACCGGCGGCCCGGAACAGCTCCATGGTGCGGGCCTGCAGACCCGGGGCGCGGGGCAGTGTGGAGGTGTCGTCGCGCTTCTCCAGCACCATCGTCCGCAGCCCGTGCCGTCCGCAGAACAGCGCGGTGGCGAGCCCGACCGGTCCGCCGCCGACGACGAGTACCGGGATTCTCAGGTCGTACATGCATGTCCCCTCTGCGTGGACTGGGCCGAACCCGGACCGCTTCCAGGCCCTGCCGGCAATCGGGAACCCGCCGGCCGTCCGGCCGCGGGGCGCCCTTCGAGAAGTACCGGCGACTCCTCAAGCGGTGCTGGAGGACAGCCCTCCCCGCGCCCCGCGGTTTCTCGAGGGGGTCTCGACCCACGACTGCGAAGGTCCCCGCTCACCGTGTGGCACCAGGCCACGGTCGGTGCCGGAAGGAGCCCCGCGCATGACGCACACCCCGCCCGATGTCACCACCCCGGCCGGAATCATCCGGTTGGGCAACATGTTCTGCGACGCAAAGGCGCTGCTGACCGCCGTCGAACTGCGCCTGTTCACCACGCTCCACGAGCAGGGCCCCTCGACGCGGGAGGAGATCCGCACCGCGCTCGGCCTGCACGGCCGGGGGCTGTCCGACTTCCTCGACCTGCTGACCGCCCTGGGCGTGCTGGAGCGGGCCGACGGCCGCTACCGCAACGCGCCGGGTGCCGACGCCTGCCTCGTCCAGGGCACGCCGGGGTACGTCGGTGGGTTCCTGGAGCGCTCCAACCGCAACCTCTACCCGGCCTGGGGGCGGCTCGCCGAAGGGCTGCGCACCGGGCGGCAGCAGTCCGGCAGCGACTTCGAGCAGGTGACCAGGAACCCTGCCGTCCTGCGGCAGTTCGTCGGCATGATGGACGGCCTGACCAACGTGGTGGGGCCCGAGCTGGCGCGGAAGTACGACTGGTCCGCGCACGGCTCGGTGCTCGACGTGGGCGGCGCCCGCGGCAACCTGTGCTCCCTCGTCGTCACGGCGCACCCGCACCTGACCGGGCACGTCTTCGACCTGCCGGCGATGGCGCCGCTGTTCGACGAGCAGGTGGCCGAGCGCGGTCTCACCGGCCGGATCTCGTTCACCGGCGGCAGCTTCTTCGAGGACGTCCTGCCGCACGCTGACGTCGTCGTGCTGGGCCACGTCCTGCACGACTGGAACCGGGAGCAGCGGGCCTACCTGGTCCGCAAGGCGTACGAGGCGGTCAACCCCGGCGGCACCCTGCTGGTCTACGACCGGATGCTGGAGGACGGGCCGGCGTACATCGAGAACCTCGTCATCAGCCTGGACATGCTGCTGGTCACCGACGGCGGCGAGGAGTACCGGGCCTCCGAGATCACGGCGGTGGCGGAAGAGGCCGGCTTCGTCAGTACCGAGGTCACCCCGCTGAGCGACTACGACACCCTGGTGATCTGCCGCAAGGGCGCCTGAGCGGGCCCGGCGTCCCCGGACCGGCTCCGCCCCGCTCTCGACCGGCGCCCGATCCGCGCCGCCGACCCTGAACCGTATCGACGACGGCCCGTCGGAACCTGCGCGTCCGCGGCCGGGAGGAGAGTGATGAGCGAGCAGCGCCAGCGCCCCCCGGAGGGGGCCGAGCACCGGTCCGGCATCCGGCCGCCCCATCACACGGTGGCGGGCGTCGGAGCCGGCCCGGCCAACCTGAGTCTCGCCGCGCTCGGCGAACCGGTGGTCCCCGGCGGGATCTGGCTGTACGAGCGACGGTCCTCGGCGGCCTGGCATCCCGGCCAGCTCGGCGAGGGCACCCGCCTGCAGACCTCCTGGCTCAAGGACCTGGTGACCCTGGTCGACCCGACCAACCGGCTGTCCTTCCTGAACTACCTGGTGGCCGGCGGGCGGATGTACGCGTTCCTCAACGCCCAGTACGAGGAGATCCCGCGGCTGGAATTCGCGCGCTACCTCACCTGGGCCGCCGGTGAGCTGGGCACGATCCGGTACGGCAGCCCCGTCGAGCGCATCGGCTTCACCGGTACCGGGACGGACGGGCGGTTCGTGCTGCACGGGCCCGACGGTCCGGTGGCCACCGCGGACCACGTCGTCCTCGGTCTGGGGACCCGCCCGCGCGTCCCGGCCTGCTTCGACGGCCTCGACGCCGGAGGGCTCGTGCCGGCCGAGCAACTGCACGCCTGGCTGCGCGGGGCGGCCGTACCGTCATACCAGCCGGCCGTGGTCGTCGGCGGCGGGCAGACCGGTGCCGAGTCCGTGCTCGAACTGATCCGGCACGGCTTCCGGGACATCCGGTGGATCGGCCGGCGCAACTGGTTCGCGCCGATGGACGACTCACCCTCGGCCAACGACTTCTTCCGCCCCACGTACCTGCGGTTCTTCCACGGGCTGCCGGCGGAGGTGCGGCAGCGGTACGTGGCCGAGCAGCAACTGACCAGCGACGGCATCTCGTTGGGCACGATCCAGCAGATCTACCAGCTCAACTACGAGATGTACCTGCGCGAGGGCCGCTACCCGGTCATGCTGCTGCCCGGGCGCGACGTGGTGCGGTCCCGCGAACGCGACGGCCGGGTCGTCCTGTGGTGCGAACGCGACTGGGGAGGACGCGAGCGGCACGCCGCGCCCCTGGTGGTGCTGGCCACCGGCCGCGAGGCGGCGAAGCTGCCGCTCGTCCCGGAACTCCTCGCGCTGATGGAGCTGGACGAGTCGGGCCAGCCGGTGCTGGAGGCCGACTACTCGGTGCGGTGGAAGAACGCCGAGCACAACCGGCTCTACGTGCAGAACCGCAGCCGGACGGGGCACGGCATCGCCGACCCCAACCTCAGCCTGCTGGCCGTGCGGGCCGCCACGATCCTCAACTCCCTGCTGGAGCGGGAGGTGTACGCGATCCGCGACGAGCACGTCAGCACGGCCTGGCTGTGACGCGGCGGTGGCGGCCCGTCCGTCCGTCCGGCAGCGGACGACCCCTGCCGATCACTTGACAATCTAGCTACTAGGTGAGCAAGCTCGTCGGACTTGGGGGTGCCAACCGGCACCGCACCACTTCTGGCACGACCGTATTCGGCGTAGGCGGAGAGGCGAACGATGGATCTGGGCTTGCGGGACAAGCGGGTTCTGGTGACGGGGGCGACGCGCGGCATCGGCCGTGCCACCGCCGAGGCGTTCGCCGACGAGGGAGCCCGGGTGATCGTCACCTATCACACCGGCGAGTCCGCCGCGAAGGCAGTGGTGGAGGAACTGGGCGGTACGGAGCGCGCCCACGCCGTCCGCCTGGACCTCGCCGACCCGGACTCCGTGACCGCCGGCGTACGGGCCGCCGAGGAGCGCTGGCGGGGCATCGACGTGGTCGTCGCCAACGCCCAGACGTGGCTGTGGGTCGACCCCGACCGGCAGCCCAAGCTGGAGGACCTGCCGGTCGACGAGTGGTTCGCGACCATGCGTGCCAACGTCGAGGGACACATCCGCACCGTCCGGGAGGCGCTGCGCGGGATGCGCGAGCGCGGCTGGGGGAGAGTCGTGTTGCTCTCCTCGGTCACCGCGACGGCCGGTATGCCCGGCTCCGAGATCTACAGTGCCGCCAAGTCGGCGCTGCACGGCTTCGCCCGCGGCCTGATGTGGAACCACGACGGCATCCTGGTCAACGTCGTGGCACCAGGCGGCACGCTCACCGAAACGCTCGGCGGCGTGGACCCGGCGGTCATCGAGAAGAGCGCCAGGGAGACCCCCAGCGGGCGGCTGACCACCGCGCAGGAGGTCGCGCGCCTGATCGTGTTCCTGGGCTCGGACGGCAACGGCAACATCAACGGCGAGATCATCCACACGGCCGGCGGGCGCTGACCCGGCGCGGGGGGGGGGGGGGGGGGGGGGGGGGGGGGGGGGGCCCCCCGTCCGTGTACGGGGTGGTCACCCCCAGCCCGGCTTCCCGAACTCCTCGATCAGCACGGGGTACCGCCCCCCGCCGTGCCCGGCGGCGATCGCGAGGCCGGCCATCGCCTCGAAAGCCGCGGCAGTTCGGTGTCGACGCCCGCCGCCTCGCTCTCCTCGACCAGGTGGCCCATCGCCCGGGCGTCGGTCCCCAGGGCCGACACCTCGGCCGGGAAAGAGCCGCGGTCTGTCTGCTCGGCGTTTCCGGGCAGCCACTCGGCTATCCCGACGGCCATCGACGCGGGCCTGTCCTCCGAGGACATCGCGTACGTGCCACCCTGCGCGACCGGTGAGGTCCCGGAACCGCCCCGGCCGCCCCGAACCGCCGGCCGCGATGCGGACGCGGCTGCGGCGCCTGGACGACCGGATGGACCACCTTGCCCGGTCCCGCGACGCGCTCACCCACTACATCGACGCGGAGCTCCGGCGCCGCCACCCCGCGCAGCAGCCAGTCCGCCGCCAGGGGCGCGAGCTCCTTGACCTCCCGGCCGGTCAGCCGCAGCCGGCGATCGGCATGCGAGACGGAGGCGAGGATCAGGGTGCCGTGCTGGACGGGCCACCGCCACTCGTGCGCGTAACCGGCCTTCTTCAGCTGCGCCTTGGCGCGTTGGAAGGCCCCGTTCTTGATCCCGGCATGCCGCGCGATGTCGGAAAGGCAGACATCACCGGTATCGGCGAGCGACAGCGACCAGACGAGAAGACGCACGGCGTCCGAAGAAAGATTCGGGTGGCGAATGATGTCGTTCGATACCTGGGTGAAGCGACACTGGGGCGCGCTAACATGGCGCATCAGACACGCGGGGGTCGCTCCGTTTACGGAGTTCGACGAGGCCGAAATTACACGCAACTCCCCTTGCCAACCGCCCGGTTGAAGGTG